>JBFJKD010000151.1:0-5575 GCA_041635095.1 Porticoccaceae bacterium | reverse complement strand
GCAACGACGCTGCCACCAGTATTACGGAAAACCCGGTGGCCAGGTGGCGCCACTGCATAAAATTGATCGTTTTTTGATTCATCATCGCGGCCACCTAAATCGACAGTTTTGTCACGTTGCGACCACCGTACACCAGGTTGGTCAGCGCCCGCGTACCCATGATCGCAGTAAACATGGAAGTAATAATCCCCAGGGATAGAGTCACGGCGAAACCCTGCACCGGACCCGAGCCGATGGCATACAGAATTACCGCCACAATCAGCGTGGTCAGGTTCGCATCCACAATGGAAATATAGGCGCGTCCGTACCCCGCATCGATGGCGCCCTGAATGGACATGCCGTTGTTAATTTCCTCCCGTATACGGGAATAAATCAACACGTTGGCATCCACAGCCATACCCAGCGTCAGTACGATACCGGCGATACCCGGCAGGGTGAGGGTGGCGCCAATCATCGACATCAGCGCCGCCATCAGTACCAGGTTCATACCTAGCGCAAGGTTGGCAAACACCCCGAATAATCGGTAGTACGCCAGCATAAACACCACCACCAGTCCCATGCCGATCTGAATCGACTTGATACCCACCGCGATGTTATCCGCACCCAGCGACGGACCTATGGTCCGTTCCTCCACAAAATCCATCGGCGCCGCCAGCGCCCCGGCGCGCAACAACAACGCCAGCTCGGACGCCTCCTCCGGATTGTCCAGTCCAGTGATACGGAACTGCACACCGAGGGCGCTTTGAATGGTCGCCAGGCTGATAATTTTCTTTTCCAGATAGGGCGCGCGTACCTGTTCAGTTTCACCCTGATCGTTGACCCGCGGCACCAGGCGCGCCTTGGATTCGATAAACAACACGCCCAGGCGACGTTTGATATTTTTACGGGTTGCCAGATGCATGGCCTGACCACCCACCGCATCCAGGGAAATATCCACCTGGGGCATACCGTTTTCGTCATAGCCTATATTGGCATTGATAACCCGATCCCCGGTAATCACCACCTGCTTTTCGAGCCATGCCGGTGGGGAATCGGATTGACTACCACGAAACTCGAACTGTTCCCGCCCCAGGGTTTTGTTGGGGTCCGCCTCAAGACGAAATTCCAGATTGGCAGTTTTGCCGATAATACGCTTAGCTTCGGCGGAATCCTGTACGCCGGGCAGCTCGACGATGATACGGTTGTTGCCCTGGCGCTGCACGATCGGCTCGGACACCCCCAGTTCGTTAACCCGGTTGCGCAACGTGGTTAAATTCTGGTTCAGCGCATATTCCTGCTTTTCCTTAAGCGCTGTTTCCGACAGGGATAGAACCAGCAGGAACTTGCCCTTGCTCTCCTTGCTAACGCCGATCAGGTCGCGAAAATCATCGCGCACGATATCTGCCGCCTGATCGCGCCATTCGCGCTTATCGAACACCGCCAGCAGACTTTGTCCTTCCGGTCGAATCGAGCGATACCGGGAACCCGCTTCCCGCAATGCGGTTTTTAGTCGACTCAGTTCGGTATCCAGATGTTTATCGACCACCGATTTGGTATCCACTTCCATCAAAAAATGCACGCCGCCGCTTAAGTCCAGACCCAGCTTCATGGGTGAAGCTCCCAGACTCACCAGCCACTGCGGCGTAGTGGGTGCCAGATTAAGCGCCACCACATAATCCAGGCCAATCGCCTGCTGCACCACCCGTTTGGCCGCCAGTTGTTGCTGCGCATCCTGCAGCCGTATCAGACCGCTTTTGCCACTGGCCTGCACACCGAAATAAGAAATTTCACTTTTTTCCAGGGCTGCTTCGGCGTTGGCCAACACTCCCTCGTCGATGATCACCGCGCCACTTTGGCCGGAAATCTGAATGGCCGGATCGGGCGCGTACAGATTAGGCAATGCGTAAATGAAGCCAAGAATGACCACCAACAAAATGAGCAGGTATTTCCACAGGGGGTAACGATTCATAGGATGGCTACTGGTCGCGTGTTAAGGGCGGGTAATAACATGAAAAGGCGGCTGCCGATGCGTTATTGCTCTAAAAGCCGTGCATTATAGGGTAATTACCCGCCAGCACCAATCGACTCCGCGTCGTCGTCCACAACCGTCGCCCTGTCCGCCACCTGCAGTTGAGCCGCGAGCTGATCCAGACGCCGCTCCGCAATGGCGGCACGAATGGCGGCCATTAAGTTTTGATAAAAACGCAGATTGTGAATGGTGTTGAGCTGAGCGCCGAGCATTTCCCGGCACTTGTCGAGATGATGTAAATAGGCGCGGCTGAAATGGGTACAGGTGTAGCAGTCGCAAGTCGAATCGAGCGGGCCAGTGTCGCTGCGGTGCCGTGCGTTGCGTATTTTTACCACCCCCGTGCTGGTAAACAGATGGCCGTTGCGAGCGTTGCGGGTGGGCATCACACAGTCGAACATATCAATGCCCCGCTGCACCGCCTCGATGATGTCGAGGGGTTTACCCACTCCCATTAAATAGCGGGGCCTATCCGCTGGCATGGCGGGGGCCACCGTGTCCAGTACCCGCAGGCGATCGGCTTTGGGTTCGCCCACGGACAGACCGCCAATGGCGTAGCCATCAAAACCAATATCCACCAACGCCCGCATAGATTCGCGGCGCAACGACTCATGCATCCCGCCCTGCACAATCCCGAACAGGGCCGCCGGGCTGGTGCCGTGGGCGACCTTGCTGCGGGTCGCCCAGCGCATGGATAATTCCATGGACTGCCGCGCCGTTGGCTCGTCCGCCGGGTAGGGGGTGCACTCATCGAACACCATCACCACATCCGCGCCCAATTTTTGTTGCACCTGAATTGATGTTTCCGGGTCGAGAAACACCGGGCTGCCATCCACCGGCGAGCGAAACGACACACCGTCTTCGGTAATTTTGCGCATCGCCCCCAGGCTGAACACCTGAAAGCCCCCGGAGTCCGTCAGGATCGGGCCGGGCCAGCCCATAAAGTCGTGTAGATCACCGTGGGCCGCGATCACCTCCGTACCGGGACGCAGCATTAAATGGAAGGTGTTGCCGAGTACGATCTGCGCACCACTCGCTGCAATATCCTGCGGAGTCATACCCTTCACCGTGCCGTAGGTGCCCACCGGCATAAATGCCGGAGTCTCCACCTCGCCCCGCGGAAAGCGCAGGCGCCCCTGGCGTGCCTCGCCGTCGCTGGCTTCGCACGCAAACGTCATGGCGCATTGCCGACTCATGCCGACTACCCCCCTCATGTCGACTACCCCCCTGAACCAGACTGCGGTACGGACAGCTGCGCGGCCTGTGGATTGCGTGTAATAAACATGGCATCACCGTAACTGAAAAAGCGGTATTCCTGTTCCACCGCAGCGCAATAAGCCGCCAGAGTATGAGCGTACCCCGCAAAGGCGCTAACCAGCATCAACAGGGTGGACTCCGGCAGGTGAAAATTGGTCACCAGTGCATCCACCACCCGAAACTCATAACCGGGGTAAATAAAGATATCGGTTTCACCCTGTACCGGAGTCATGGTGCCACTTGCCGCCGCCGTTTCCAGGCAGCGTACACTGGTGGTCCCCACCGCGATCACTCGCTTGCCCGCCCGACGCATGGCTTCTACCTGGGCACACAACTCGGCATTCACGTCGATCACCTCGCTGTGCATTTATGCTCGCGAATATCCTCAACCCGCACCGGCTGAAACGTTCCCGCACCCACATGCAACGTGGTAAACGCGACTTGCACCCCTTTATCCCGGAGTTGTGCCAACAACGGCTCGTCGAAATGCAGGCCCGCCGTTGGCGCGGCCACCGCCCCGGGGCGGGTTGCGTACACAGTCTGGTAGCGCTCCCGATCCGCTGCGGTATCCACGCGGTCAATATAAGGCGGCAACGGGACATGACCCACGGCGGCAAGAATATCCATCACCGACAGGTCGCCATGAAAAACCAACTCGAACAAATCGCCGTCGCGACCGGCAGTACGCGCCGCAAAACCACCGTCGAACATCAATTCCATGCCCACACCCGGTGACTTACTGGCGCGCATCTGCGCCTGCACCCGGCGACTGTCTAATACCCGCTCCACTAACACCTCAACCCTGCCGCCAGTAGCTTTGTGGCCAAACAAACGGGCCGGTATCACCCGCGTATTGTTGAACACCATCAGATCGCCAGGGTTCACCCGTTCCAGCAGCGACGGGAACAACCCATGTTCGATGGCGCCAGTTACCCCATCCAGCGCCAGCAGGCGACTGTCCCGCCGCGCAGCGGGCGGCTGTCGGGCAATCAGGTGATCGGGTAATTCGTAGGTGAATTGGTCGCGCCGCATGAAAGACTGGCCGTGATGATCCGAAAAAGGCGCAAGGGTAGCCCGAATCGGTGCAATTACCAAACCTCTGAGCCTATCCTCTGAGCCTATGACTGGCACGTGTTTCACGCCCCGCCTTTTTTATTCAGCACGGCGCACCGTGCGAGTTGACCGAGACCGGGCCGCTGCTATAATCCCCGCCCTGTGCCAGAGTGGTGAAATTGGTAGACACACGGGATTCAAAATCCCGCGCCCTTAAAAGCGTGCCGGTTCGAGTCCGGCCTCTGGTACCACACATTCCCTAACGCCCTGACTCCGACAGTCTTTCTATTTTCGCAGAGCATTGTGAAACCAAGGTGGTACGCCTTGGTGATACACTCGTGCCAGGTGCATCACGTGTAATGGCGAGTTTCTGGTTCGCAACCGTCACCAGCAAGTCTGGTACGGACGCGTCGTCATCCCGCAGACATTACGCCCTTTCTTTAACCAACGCCGCTAATTGCGCGTGATTTTGCTACTTAATGTTATTCAACACACAATCAATTTAACCATTTGATTCATAACTACTATTAGCTTATTGACTTCTCGTGCAGAAAATAGGCTGCCCGCCATCCGTCTGCCCTTGGACAGGGTAATTTGTATTCGAGTTACAAATTTTAGACCCCGTTAATCCGACAAACTCAATTGGGAAATAACGGCACCTCGCGCTTTTGCCGCGCTTCAAGCGCAATCTTCACGTCGTCAGACATCAGCATGCCCGCATTCCAGGTGGCGATCTGGTTAAGCCCGTCGGCGACGCTGTGGTCGCGGCTGTGCAAAATGATCTGCTTGCTACCGCGAATACTCAGCGGCGACTTGGCGGCTATGGTGGCAGCGATGGCAAGCACCTGTGCCATCATATTTTCTTTGTTGGCAAAACATTGGTTGGCCAAACCCATTTTCGCGGCCTCGTTGCCGCTGACATCCCGCCCGGTATAGGCCAGCTCGCGCATCACACCGTCGCCAATCAGGCGCGGCAGACGTTGCATGGTCCCGACATCCGCCACCATGCCGATGTCGATTTCCTTGATGGAAAACACGGCATCCGCCGTGCAGTAGCGCATATCGCAGGCTGTCACCAAATCCACACCACCGCCCACACAGGCGCCGTGAATGGCTGCGAGCACCGGTTTGCGACATTGTTCGATAGCACTAATGCGACCCTGTAACCAGAGAATATCTTCGCGCAGCGCCTCACTTTTGCGCGCGCCGCAGGTTGGCGACTCGTCCAGCAGCTCACCCAGCATGGCGAGATCGATACCG
>JBFJKD010000150.1:0-5592 GCA_041635095.1 Porticoccaceae bacterium | reverse complement strand
GCGCTGGCGCTGGATCTGGATCTGGATCAAGCGAAAGCTCAGGGTTTGGTGGGTGAAAAAGCGGATGGCTACCTGGGCTTGGTGGTTAAACGGGCGGACACGGAAAAGTTGGTCAATGAAATAAATGCCAAGCGAAAATCTATCTATATTGAGTTGGCAAAGAAAAATAATATTACCCTGGAGCAGGTGCAAAGCCTGGCGGCGGAAAAATCTTTCAGTAAAACACAGCCCGGTCATTACCTGCTGATAAATGATGTCTGGGTCAAGCAGGTAGCTCCTGTAACACCACCGCATTAAACTATTTGTTGGGCCAAGTACCTTATTGGGCCAGACATCTTATTCGGCCAGGCACCGCGAGAGCGAGACAAAATTTGTGGCGCGCTGGCGCTAAAGACCATTGCTAGCGAAAATCCCTGGAGGTAACCGCGAGTTCTGCGAGCAGGTGACTGTAATCAATAATTTCGCCCGCTATCACGTGAATTACTTCATTTTTGCATTCCATAATGCCCTTGATCATCGCCAGCTGCGCGCCCAGTAGTGCCTGCCGATAGCGAGTTTGTAAATCCTTCCAGACAATGATGTTGATATTTCCGGTTTCATCTTCCAGTGTGAGAAACACCACCCCCGAGGCGCTACCAGGTCGTTGTCGCCCGGTGATCAGTCCGGCGACACGCACAAAGCGATGATTGTTGAGGGCGCGCAAATCGCATTGGCGTTTGCAGTGACGAAAGACCGCGTGGTCGCGCAACAGGGCCATAGGGTGGCGGTTAAGAGTGAGTCCAGTGCTGTGGTAATCGGCCAGCATCTCATTCACTTCGCTGGGAACGGGCAGGGTGACGCGCTGGTTGTTGTACTCGGGCCCTCTTTGTTGCGATCTGTTTTTCGCGTCGATGGCGCGATCCGCTTTGGTCAATAGAGGACGCGGTGCTTCAACCCCCAGCACCTGCCAGTGGGCCTGATGTCGATTACCGCTGATGGTCCGCAGTGCATTGGCGCTAGCCAGTGCCTGCATTTCTTTTTTATTGAGACGGGCGCGATGGGCAAGGTCGTTGATACTGGCAAAAGGTTGTGCGTTGCCCTCGCTGGCGATGCGCTGCGCAGCCTCTTTGCCCAGCCCTTTAACAAGGCGCAATCCGAGGCGTAATGCGGGTTGTCGCTGCGCGCTAACCTTGTCCGCGGGTAATTCCAGATGATGCTCCCAGCGGCTGTGGAGAATATCGATCGGGAGTACGGTGATGTGATGACGTCGTGCGTCCTGCACCAACTGGGAGGCGGAATAAAAGCCCATGGGTTGGCTATTGAGCAATGCACAACAAAATGCAGCGGGATGATGACATTTTAGCCATGCGGACACATAGGCGAGCAGAGCAAAGCTGGCGGAATGGGATTCGGGAAATCCGTAGCCGCCGAAGCCTTTGATCTGTTCGAACAGGCGCCGAGCGAAATCCTCGCTGTAGCCCCGCGCCAACATGCCGTTAACCAGTTGGCTTTCGAATTTCATCAAATTGCCGTTTTTACCCCAGCTGGCCATGGCTCGGCGCAACTGGTCGGCCTGACCGCCGCTGAAACCAGCGGCCACCATGGCGAGCCGGATAACCTGTTCCTGGAAAATAGGAATCCCCAATGTGCTTTTCAGAACCTCTTCAATGGCGGCGCTGGGATACGTCACCGCGGCAGGGTTTTGTCGCCGTTTCAGGTAGGGATGCACCATATCGCCCTGAATCGGACCGGGGCGCACGATGGCAACCTGAATCACCAGGTCGTAATAACAGCGTGGGCGCAGTCTGGGCAGCATGGACATTTGCGCGCGGGACTCCACCTGAAACACGCCGATGGTGTCGGCTCGACACAGCATGTCGTAGGTGGCGCCATCATTTTCCGGAATGGCCTGC
Source organism: Porticoccaceae bacterium (assembly GCA_041635095.1). Classification (GTDB taxonomy): domain Bacteria; phylum Pseudomonadota; class Gammaproteobacteria; order Pseudomonadales; family Porticoccaceae; genus JBFJKD01. Next base: position 3,700 of record JBFJKD010000150.1, on the reverse strand, counting down.
AGGTCGGGAACGGCGGTGCTGTAACCGCGCACCAGCTCCAGGCATTTACGAATGGCGCTGAGCATGCCGAGAGCGAGGATATCCACCTTCATCAAACCGAGGGCTTCGATGTCTTCCTTGTCCCACTGAATCACCGTGCGCTCGGGCATGCTGGCATTTTCCACCGGCACTAACTGGCTGATTGGCCCTGCGCTGATCACGAAACCGCCAACGTGTTGGGACAGGTGGCGGGGAAACCCAAGGATAGCCTGGACCAGCAGCAAAAAATGTTGTGCGAGGGTTTGATGGTCGAGCAGATTATTCTCGACAAAGCGTTGCTGCAAATCGCCACTGCGATCCCACCAGGCAAGAGAGGTCGCCAATTGATCTACCAGTGACGGGGGCAAACCAAGGGCTTTGCCCACATCGCGGACGGCACTGCGGGTGCGATAGGTAATCACGGTGGCCGCCAGTGCCGCACGTTCGCGGGAATACTTTTTGTAAATATACTGAATCACCTCTTCGCGCCGCTCGTGTTCGAAATCCACGTCGATATCCGGTGGTTCGTCCCGCTCACTGGAGATAAACCGCTCAAATAACAAGGCCACACGGGTGGGGGACACTGCGGTGATAAACAGGCAGTAACACACCACCGAGTTAGCGGCGGAGCCGCGACCCTGACACAGAATGTCGCGACTGCGGGCGAATTGCACAATGTCGTAGACGGTTAAAAAATAGTACTCGTAGCACAATTCGCGAATCAGCGTTAATTCCCGCTCGATGGTGGTTTGTATGGCTGGTGGTATTGTCTGTGGCCAGCGCTGCGCGGCGCCAGCCATAACCAGATCGCGCAGATGCTGCTGCGGTGTCACCCCTGCGGGGACCACTTCCGCAGGGTATTCGTAGCGCAATTCGTCAAGGGAAAAATGACAGCGGGCGCTGATATTGAGGGTTTCCTGGAGCAGTGCTTCGGGATACAGGCGTTGCAGCGTGGAGATGGGACGCAGGTAGCGTTCGCTGTTGGCCTGCAAGCGGGTGCCGAGTTGTGAAATGCTGGTGTTGAGCCGAATGGCGGTGAGGGTATCCTGTAACGGTTTACGGGTACGCTCGTGCATGTGCACATCGCCACAGGCGACCATGGGAATACCGAGGGTCTGTGCGAGGGCATAGAGCTGCAGATAGCTGGCCTGTTCGTCGCTGGCCAGGAGTCGTGTGACCCCGAGCCACAGGCGGTTGCCAAACATTGTGCACAGCCTGCGGCCAATCTCGACAGCATTCGGCGTATCGAGGGCTGCTGGCCAGATCGCCAGACAGCGTCGTACACGGCGCTGAATATCCGCCAGCGCGAGGCGATACGCTCCCTTGGGGCTGCGGCGGCGGGCCAGGGTGATGAGGGCTGAGAGTTCGCCATAGGCGGTGCGATCCGGCGCGAGCAGAATCAGTTTGCATTGTTCCTGCACATAAAACTCACTGCCGATAATCAATTGAATATTTTTTTCGCGCGCCGCGACATGGGCCTTGACCACGCCAGCCAGAGAGCATTCGTCGGTGATGGCCAGGGCATGATAGCCCAGTTCCACGGCGCGCCTCATCAGCTCTGCGGGGTGAGAGGCGCCACGCAGAAATGTGAAGTTACTCAGGCAGTGTAATTCTGCGTACACGGCGTTAACCAAAAATGCCGTGGACAAACCAGCGCCGGGTATCGAGCTCCCGGTAAATCCAGTACACCGCGCCCTGCGCATGACGGGCAATAAAGTAATCCCGGTGTACGGGTTTAGACCACCACGCGCCTTCGATACGTTCCGGACCCCGTAGCAGTTGCAGCACGCCGTGCCAGTACAGCTGCTGGCCGCGGTGTTGAATTTCCTCCGGGTTGGATAATAACCAGGCGGGGCGCTGTGGCGCGGTTGAGGCCGTAACATTAGCGGTACCATCAGCCGTATCAGATAGCTGAGTACTGGGCGGGCGCTGCAGGGATAGAGTGGATGCGTGGAGCGCTTGCCAGGCATATTCCGGAATGTGGCTGTCGGCCAATGCCAACCCGGAGATGGCGCTGGCGCCGAGGCGTGCGCGCAGGCGGTCGATAAGCTCGCCGATGGCATCATCGCCGGTACCCGCGTTGCCCGTTGAGGCGCTGCGGGCTGCAAGTAAATCGCGTTCCACATAGCGAGCGGGATGTAGTTCCATGGCAGCTAACGCGATTTTTTCGACCGGCCCATCGAGGATCAATGACGCCAGTTTGAGGCGACTGAGGGACAGAAAATAGTCGGCATCGTTGCGCGGGTTGGCGCAGCTCAGGACAATGGTTTTAGCGGCGCCATTTTGCTGTTGCAAACGCCATTCGATACCACCGCAATGCAGTTGTCGAACGCGTAAATAGCCGCACAGTGCCAGCAATAGACGGCGCATGGGAAACAGCAGCATTTCGGTACTGGTCAGCCCGTTCATGAATTCCAGTGCGTCGTCAAATTGTGGCGGCAATTGCAGCACCTTGCGCGGGTCTGGTCGCTGCCCGGTTACCTGCTGTAAATAGTGCAGCAGGCCTTGCCCACAGCGTTTGCCGAGTGCCGCGGCGGGCAGGCGCAGCACATCGCCAAGCTGGCGCAGGCCGGTGCGTTGTAAACTGGCCTGCAAGGTGGCGGAACAGTCCAGTACGGACAGGGGCAGTGCGTGCAGGACGCGATTAAACAGCGCGGTGTCAATGACAGTCCCTGTGCGATCATCGAAAGCGGCGACAGAATCCACCGTGCCGCGGCTGATCAGCTGCGCAGCGGCGGGGGTGGGGGCAAGGCCAAAGGTATAACTGTAGCGGTGTGCGGCGACCTCTGTGGCGATCAGCGCGCACAGTCTGCGCACGCCGCCAAATAATTTCAGACTGCCCTGAAGTTCCAGGAGTAAATTATCCGGGGACTGTACGCAAACGACAGAGGTAAAGCGGTAACACCCGTACGCGAGGTGTTGCAGTGCGCGTTGTTCGCGGGCGGTGTCCCGCCTGCTGATGTGCAGATCGGGACACAGGCCATATGCCGTGCCGAGCGGGGTGTCAGGCGTAATGCCGCAGGCCAACGCCGCAGGATTACAGAATTCGATGCGGTGTCCACTAATCACCACTGTGGGTTTAAGTGGTGTTTGCCCGGTAGTTTCAGCGCTATTGGTTGTGCGCGGCGAACTGTCCACATCGTCGGCATACTCATGGCCGATAACGTCGTCGAAAATTTCCAGGGGTAATTGAGATAAATGCAGACATAACCACAGCATGACAAGCGCTCACTGTAACGCCGGGCGCAGAGGCAGGGCACGGGGGCGCGCCTGCGGCGGTGAGACAGGATCTGTTTCAGAGCCTGTTGCACAAACGGGTTGTGGCGCTGGCAGGCGCTGGGTGGGCATGGCGCGCTGGCTAAGAATATCGGGACGCTGTAGGCAAACAGATTGCCCACTCCAACCACCCCGCTGTTTGAGGATAGTGAGCTGGCATCCATCCGCCGTGGACTCGATGGCGATGCGCAATGTCGCTGGCGAGGGCTGGTTTGCCGTCTGACGGGAACGGAACAGAATCGCCAGGCCAGCGCCTGCCTGGGCAGCCAGCTGTAGCTTGCGTAATTGGGGTACGCTGAGGTTGGCTGTTGTCAGCCAGGTAAGGACAGCACCCCCCGAGGCGGCGCGCAGTCCCTGCTCCGTCGCCCATAATTGGTCGCGCAGGGTTGTTGTTTGCACCACCAGT
>JBFJKD010000149.1:0-5608 GCA_041635095.1 Porticoccaceae bacterium | reverse complement strand
TAACGTTATGACCTCCGACGAGGTAGAAGCCAAACAGGAAGAGGAGCACGGTGGTATCGTCGCTACGTTTATGAACCAGCTCGACATAGATGAAGACGTTGCCGTGGTACTGGTCGAAGAAGGATTTACCTCCCTGGAGGAAGTGGCCTACGTGCCGTTGGAAGAAATGTTGAATATCGAAGGATTTGATGAAGATATTGCCACCGAACTGCGCAATCGTGCCAAGAACGCCTTATTGACTCAGGCCCTGGCGACGGAAGAGCACAAAACCCCGCCAGCGGAAGATTTACTGAATATGGAAGGCATGGATCAGGCGCTCGCCTACCAGTTGTCGGCTATGGGTATCGTCACCATGGAAGATCTGGCCGAACAGGCAGTAGACGATTTGCAGGAAATTGAAGGGCTGGACTCCGAACGCGCCGGAGCTCTGATTATGACTGCCCGTGCGCCCTGGTTTGAATGAAAGTCCGTCTGAAAGTTGTGTGACTGTGACACCGGGGAAGTGTGAATAATTGAGGAATGCTGATGGCTGAAGTTACCGTACGTCAACTTGCCGAGTTAGTGGGCGCGTCCGTGGACCGCCTGCTCAAACAGATGCAGGAAGCTGAGCTGCCGCACACGTCTGCAGAAGAAGTGGTGTCTGACGCTGAAAAGCAGAAACTGTTGAGTTACCTGAAAGGCCTGCACGGCGAACAGGCGCGCGAGCCGAAAAAAATTACTTTGCGCCGTAAAAGTGTTAGTACCCTCAAGGCGGGGGCGGGGCGCAAGACGGTCAATGTCGAAGTTCGCAAAAAACGTACCTACGTAAAACGTGATGCCGAAGGAACGGACGAATTGGTAGCCAGCGCGCCCGCACCTGTGCAGGAAGTGGATACGCCCCGTACGTTGGGTGACGATGTTGAAAATCGTCGCGTGGCGGCCATTGAAGCACGCCGTAAAGCCGAGGAGGAAAGCAAACAGCAGGAGCAGGAAGCACAGCAGGCCGAAGACACGGAGCAGAAAAAGGACGGGAAGCTCACAAAACATGTAGAAAAACCCGTTGTTAAGGAAGCGCCCGTTCACGTCGACGGAGAGCCGAAGTACACCAAAAAACGTGAAAAACTGGACGATGACGACGACAAGCCGAAAAAGAAAAAAGCGCTTAAGCCGGGCCGTAAACAACGCCCGGATGAATTAATTAAGGAAATTGAAGTCGACGCGGAAGACGATGCCGAATCCAGGCCGCGCCTCAAGTCCGCCAAAGTGGTGCGCATAGAAAACATACACGTTTTCCGCCGCCCGGTTGAAAAAGCCATACATGAAATTGAAGTGCCGGAGTCGCTCACCGTAGGTGAACTTGCACAACGCCTTAATATCAAGGCTGTTGCGGTTATTCGCGAGCTTATGAAAATCGGCACCATGGTCACCGTCAATGAAGCCGTTGATCAGGATACTGCGTGTCTGGTGGTGGAGGAGTTGGGCCACAAATTTGTCCGGGTGTCGGCCAATGCCATCGAGGATGAGTTGCGCGCGGCGCTGGCGTTTGAAGGGGTCGAGGAAGCGCGTGCGCCGGTGGTCACGGTGATGGGCCATGTCGACCACGGTAAAACCTCCCTGCTGGATTGTATTCGCAAAAGCACGGTGGCAGCTGGCGAGGCCGGAGGTATTACGCAACACATCGGCGCCTACCACGTCGACACGCCCAAGGGCATGATTACCTTTCTCGATACACCCGGCCACGCGGCATTTACCGCCATGCGTGCGCGCGGCGCCAAGGCGACGGATGTAGTTATTTTGGTGGTGGCTGCTGATGACGGCGTGATGCCGCAGACCGAGGAAGCGATCAAACACGCGCGCGCCGCCAATGTACCGATCGTGGTGGCGGTCAATAAAATAGACAAAGAGGGCGCGGACCCGGAGCGCGTCACCAACGAGTTGTCCGCCCAGGGGGTTATCCCCGAGGAGTGGGGCGGCGATACCCAGTTTGTGCGGGTATCTGCGCACACCCAGGAAGGCATTGACGCCTTGTTGGAAGCGGTACTGTTACAGGCTGAATTGCTGGAATTGTCGGCCCCCCGGGATGTGCCAGCGCGCGGCGTCATCGTCGAATCCCGCATGGAAAAAGGTCGCGGCGTAGTGGCAACGGCACTGGTGCAGGCGGGCACGTTGCGCAAGGGCGACCTGGTGCTGGCGGGCGAGAGCGTCGGCAAAATTCGCGCCATGCTGGATGAGAACGGCAATCCGGTGAACGGGGCTGGGCCTTCCATTCCGGTGGAAATTCTGGGTCTGGACGTCACGCCAGCCGCCGGTGATGAATTTGCGGTTATGGCCGATGAACGCAAGGCGCGCGAAGTCGCGGAGTTTCGTCAGAACAAAAGCCGTCAGGCGCGGGTGCAGTCGCAACAGAGCGCCAACCTGGAAAATGCATTCGCCACCTTTGAAGGGGCCGGCAAAAAGACTTTGCCGGTACTGCTTAAAGCCGACGTGCGCGGCTCTCTGGAAGCCATCCTGTCTGCCCTCGCCGAATTCAGCAACGATGAGGTAGCGGTCAATATTGTTACCTCTGGCGTCGGTGGACTCACCGAGTCGGATATTAATCTCGCTGTGGCCACCGGCGGCATCGTGCTGGGCTTCAACGTTCGCGCCGAGGCGGGCGCGCGCCGTCTCGCGGAAAAAGAAGGCGTATCAATCCGCTATTACAGCGTAATTTATAACCTGCTCGACGATGTCAAACAGGCTCTGTCCGGCATGCTGGCCCCGGAAATACGCGAGGAAATTCTCGGTATAGCCGAAGTGCGCGATGTATTTGGTTCGCCGAAGTTCGGGCAAATCGCCGGCTGCATGGTGGTTGAAGGGACCGTGCAACGCAGCAAACCCATTCGCGTATTGCGCGACAACGTGGTGATATTTCAGGGCGCGCTCGAATCGCTGCGCCGTTTCAAAGACGATGTGAACGAAGTTCGCAACGGTACCGAGTGTGGCATCGGCGTAAAAGATTACAACGACGTCAAACCCGGTGATCAGATCGAAGTGTACGAAGTGCACGAGGTCGCCCGGCAACTGTAGGCGAGAAACCCATGCCGAGAGAATTTAGCCGCGCCGACCGGGTGGCCGATGCCATCCAGCGTGAGCTCGCCCCGCTGATTCGCGCCGAGTTGCGCGATCCCCGGGTGGGCATTGTGAACGTCACCGGGGTAGAGGTCAGTCGCGATCTGGCCGTAGCCAAAGTGTATGTGAGTTTTGTGGCGCTCCCGGATTCGCACGGGGCCGTGGTACCCGACACCGCAGGCAAGGGCACTGGGTCTGACCCGCGCGGGGCACCCAGTGCGGAGCAGATGGGTGTCGATGCATTGAACGGTGCTGCGGGATTTCTGCGCACCCTGCTGGTCAAGCAGGTACAACTACGCATTGCCCCCACCCTTAAATTTATCTACGACGCCACCGGTGCGCGCGGACAACACCTGTCGGCGCTAATTGATCGCGCCCTCGCTGCGGATCGCAAGCGCGGCAACGATGATGATCTCGCCGACGAGACGGAGCACTGATTTGGCGCGGGCACGCAATCGGGGTCGGCAGGTCAACGGTATATTGATACTCGACAAACCCGTTGGCCTGACCTCCAATCAGGCGTTGCAACAGGTCAAGCGACTGTTTGTGGCCGCCAAGGCCGGTCATACCGGTAGCCTGGATCCATTGGCGACTGGCGTATTGCCAATTTGCTTTGGTGAAGCGACCAAATTTACTCAGTTTTTGCTTGAGGCGGACAAGGTGTATCGCAGCACGGTACGCTTTGGCGAGGCAACCAACACTGGCGATGCCGACGGTGAAGTGATTGCACAGCGCAGCGCCGCGGCACTGACCGAACAGCAGGTGGAAGGGGCGTTGAGCGGTTTTCGCGGTGAAATTCAACAGGTTCCGTCCATGTTTTCCGCGTTGAAGCAGGGCGGGCAGCCGCTCTATAAATTGGCGCGTCAGGGTATCGAGGTGGAGCGCGAAGCGCGCACGGTGACCGTGCACGAATTTAACCTGCTGGCGTTTCGCCCCGGCGAACTGGCCGAGGCGGACGTGGAAATTAGCTGTACCAAGGGCACCTACGTGCGCACCCTGGCGGAAGATCTGGGCACGCTGCTGGGTTGTGGTGCCCATGTGCGCCAACTGCGCCGTACCCAGGCCGGCCCGTTCGCGGAGTCCGACGCCGTGACGCTGGCGCAACTTGAGGGGTTGCGGGAGGCACGGCGCGCCGAGGAGCTGGACTTTTTGCTGCGCCCGGTGGACGCAGCGGTTAGCGATCTCGACGCGGTGGAATTGCCCGTCAATATGGCCTGGTATTTCCGGCGCGGTCAGGCGGTGATGGCCACTGAGGTCTATCGCCACGGGACTGAAGGCGATATAGTGCGCATCTTTGAAGCTGGCGGCCCGTTTTTGGGTGTTGGCGAGGTTCTGGACGATGGTCGCGTCAAGCCCCGTCGTTTGGTAGTAAGCGCGTAGTGACCGGGTTAATACCGGTTGGCGCTTAAGTACGGTGCCGGGCAATAACGTTATTGTCCGGTTTTTTGTCAGGCAGCCTGTAAATATGCGCGGGTTTGCCCAAGTCACATTGCATATTGGAGAAACATCATGGCATTGAGTGCACTAGAGAAGTCTGCAATCGTCAGCGACAACGCCCGCGCAGAGGGCGACACGGGGTCTCCCGAAGTTCAAGTGGCGCTACTGAGCGCAAACATCAACAAACTGCAAAGTCACTTCGACAGCAACAAAAAAGACCACCATTCCCGTCGTGGTCTGATTCGCATGGTAAACCAGCGTCGCAAATTGCTGGACTATCTAAAGAGTAAAGATGCCGAACGTTACGGCCAACTGATCAAAAAATTAGGTCTGCGTCGTTAATTCATTCATAACAGCGGTCCCAGGTGGGCCGCTGGCATAAAACAACAGGTGAAAATTGTGAATCCCGTTATCAAATCATTTCAATACGGTAATCATACCGTCACGTTAGAGACTGGCCGCATTGCGCGCCAGGCCACCGGTGCAGTGTTATGTACCATGGACGACACGTCCGTGCTGTGTACCGTGGTCGGTGCCAAAAGCGCCCGCGAAGGGCAGGATTTTTTCCCGCTCACCGTTAACTATCAGGAAAAAGCCTACGCTGCCGGTAAAATCCCCGGTGGTTTTTTCAAACGCGAAGGGCGTCCCTCCGAAAAGGAAACCCTCACCAGCCGCCTGATTGATCGCCCCATCCGCCCACTGTTTCCGGAAGGTTTCAAGAACGAAGTGCAGGTTATTTTGACGGTGATGTCGGCCAACAAAAATATCGATCCGGATATCGCGGCGTTGATCGGTGCATCTGCTGCACTGGCCATTTCTGGGTTGCCGTTTAACGGTCCGGTGGCTGCGGCGCGGGTGGGCTATAACCCTACCGCCGGTTACCTGTTGAACCCGACCTACTCCGAACTGGTGGATTCGCAACTGGAAATGGTGGTGGCCGGTACTCGCGACGCAGTGCTGATGGTGGAATCCGAAGCCCGCGAACTGCCGGAAGACCTGATGCTGGGCGCTGTTCTGTTCGCCCACCAGGAAATGCAGGCCGCGATTCAGGCCATCGACGAGCTGGTGCGCGATGCCGGCAAAC
>JBFJKD010000148.1:0-5673 GCA_041635095.1 Porticoccaceae bacterium | reverse complement strand
CTAGCGACAAAATGTCGACGGACATGCTCGACATTCAAAAGTGTAGCGTCTATGGATTGTTGCACGGTGGGCATCCTCAGAAAATTAGCTGCGGCAATTTAGCACAACGTAGCCGAACGAAACTACCCGCTTGTCCGAACGCGGATACCCCTCGAGGGTGCCAGACCAGTGCACTGGCGGGTGTGGCGGGCCAGTGGCCGAGTATCTGTCCTGAAGCCGTACCGTCTAACCAACGCGGAAGGTCGACAGCTCTGACCTTAATTTCGCGTCCGGGCGGTGCGCCCGGATTCCCTGTCACCCACTGAATCGCCAAGTTCCTGAAGACGTCGCACCACGCCATCGCCCACTGCGTACAGATGTGCACGCACCTCCCGCTCCGCCGCATCCCCATCGCCGTCGATAATCGCCCTGCGAATCAAGCGATGGGCGCGTTTCACCCGCGTGGAAAAATACAGGGAACCAAATGCGATTTTTATATAGAAATCACTGCGATCCCAAAAGCTGGCCGCAATGTCACTGGCAAGCGGCGAGTCGGCCATGCGGTGAATTTCGCCGTGAAATAGCAAATTGAGGCGCCGGTAACTGGGATCCTCGGCGGTTGGCGCGCCCGCCGATGCCGTCAAACTGTCGATCTGCTTGCACAGCTTACTAAACGCTGCCAGGTCGCCCTGGGAGCGGCGCTCTGCGGCAAATCGGGTAACCATGCCCTCGGCAGCAGCAAACAGTCGAAAAAAATCCATCACGTCTCGCACATCGGGAGAAACAATCTTGCAGCCGACCTGGGGAACAATCTACACAAAACCGTCGCTTTCAAGCCGCTTCAGCGCCTCCATAACCGGCACCCGGCTACACCCGAGCTGGTCTGCCAGCGCCACCACCGACAGTTTATCCTCGGGAGCCAAACGCCCTTCGAGTATGCTGACTTTCACATGCTCGTAGGCCTGCTGCGCGAGCGCAGAGTGCAGTTTGGGTTTAGCGATCATAGGCAGTAACTCATAAGCACTAACTCGAAAATGAAAAATTTGGTTGCGCAAAGTATCCAGCGCCATTAACATTCTAATATATTAGCTCCAAAAGATACATAAGCAAAGGGGATCGATGACCATGAAAATGCGATTTGGGGCCTTTCTGGTACCTAGCACCAGCGCTACTCCGCAACAATACGAGCAAGGTTTCGCCGGACAAAACCCGGTTTTTTACCAGCGAGGCTTACGCGAAATGGGTCGTATGATCCAGCAGCTTGAAGAACTGGGATTCGATTTTGTCGCTTTTTCAGAACACCACTTTCACGTCGAAGGTCTGGAGATTTCCAATAACCCGGTCATGCTCGACACCTGGGCTGCCATGCAAACCAGACGCATTCGCGTCGGCCAGATGGGCAATGTACTGCCGTCGCGCAACCCGTTACTGCTGGCCGAAGATCTGGCCATGCTCGACCATTTTTCCGAAGGCCGGATGATGGCGGGCTTCGCGCGCGGTTATCAGTCCCGCCACGTAGCGACCGTTGGCCAGCACATGAACGCCTTTCCCACTACCGCCACCGACCCCGAGTTTGAAAAACACGACCGCGTAAACCGGGAACTATTTAACGACCACTACACCATTATAAGAAAAGCCTGGGACGAAGCCCTGTTCTCTCACCACAGCAGCCACTGGCAAATCCCACCCCCTGGTATTGAGTGGAATCACCCAGCATCGCTGCATATGGCACCCGGCATGGTTGGCACCGACGGCATGTTGAAAAAAATTGGCATCGCACCACAAACCCTGCAGGATCCCAGCGCCATTGAAGTCTTTACGCCATTCACTATGAGCGCCGACACCATTAAATGGGCGGCTAGCGAGGGCGTAAAGCCGGTAATCTTCACCCCGATTGAAGAAACCATCAAAGGTTGCCTCGACCTGCATCACGATGCGGCCCAGGCGGCAGGTCGCGACCTTGAGTGGGGACGTGGCGTCGGACACTTCCGCGACATTGTTATCGCAGACACGGACGAAGAAGCCCTGGAGATTATGTCGAGCGGGATGGGCTATATCTGGAATCGCTGGCACGACTGGTTCGGCTTCAACGAAGCGCTGCGCTACCCGGGCGAGAAAGGAGTCATTCCAAACAATCCGGAAACCATACGCGACCGCGGCTATGCACTGTGCGGAACCGTGGATACGGTCGCCAGGCAACTTGAACACATGATCAACACCCTGAACACCGATTTGATCGTACCCTGGATGGCGGTGGGGCCAGCGCCAATCGACAAGTTACTCAAAAGCAATGAACTATTAGTCGAAAAAGTATTACCCAAACTGGGTATTAAACTGGAACAGTACAAACCCGTGTTACGCAAAGAGTTTGCGGGCAAACTTTGGCGTGATGACACCAACTAAACAACGTAATCGACGAGAGCAATTATGGCAGTTAGAAACGGACAGGCCTATATCAACGGGCTAAAAGACGGCCGCGAAGTGTGGTACGACGGCAAGCGTGTGGACGATGTAACCACCTTTCCTGAATTTCAGGCAGCCGTAAAAACCCTGGCGTCTTTGTATGATATGCAACAGGATCCGGCACACTGCGACGTCCTCACCGTTGACTCCCCGGAAATTGGCGAGGTCATCAGCCGCTCCTACCAAATACCGAGAACTCAGGACGATTTGCGCCTGCTCCGCGAGACCTACACCAAAATTGCTGAAAAGACCTGCGGCATGATGGGCCGCAGCCCGGACTTTCTCAACATTATGATGGCCTCACTAGCGGCGAAAAAAAGTTTCTTTTCAGCGTTTTCTCAGGAACGCGCTGATGCGTTGCTCAATTATTATCATTACGTGGCAAAAAATGATCTGTTCTTTACGCATGCCCTGATTAGTCCTCAGCTGGATAAAAGTAAGGCCCGTCACGAGCAGGACGATCCCAGCATCCCGTTGCGGATTATTGGTAAAAATAGCGAAGGCATTATCGTCAACGGCACAAAAAGGATCGCAACCGCCGCGCCCTATGCCGATGAACTTATGGTATGGCCTTTCCCGCCAGGCTTTCAGCCAGGGGAACAACCCTACGCTAATGTATTTTCAATTCCAATGAACACGCCAGGTTTAAAGACCATCTGCCGAAGTTCCTTTGCCAAACATGGCGACCCAACCGACCACCCACTGTCCTCACGCTTCGACGAAATGGATGCCACTGTTGTGTTCGACCATGTACTGGTGCCCTGGGATCGGGTTTTCCTGCACGAAGACATTAACTTCCTCAATCGCATGTACAAAGACACCCGGATGCGCGAATTAACCGCCCATCAAACCAATGTGAGGCTGGAAGTAAAACTCGGTTTTCTCTATGCCGTGGCACTTAGAATGGCCGAAGCAACGGGTGTTATTGATCGCCCCGACATTGTAGAAAAACTTGGCGAAGCGGCCGTGCAGGTAGAGGTGATTCGCAACACCACGCGTTCTGCCGAAGCCCAGGCCGTGCTCGACCCCGACAATGGCGTGTTATACCCCGACCTGACCGCCTTGCAGGTGGGTCGCGCCCTCGGCCCCGTGTATTATCCAGCCATGCTCGACCTGATTATGCTGGCCGGAGGTGGCGGGCTGATTCAACTGCCGGTTAGCATGAGCGAATTTGATTCCCCCATCGGGGTAGACCTGGAACGATCCCTGCGCGGTGCCGGTATCTCGGGGCTCGATAAAGCGAAACTCATGAAACTGGCCTGGGATTTGTGCGGCAGTGAATTCGGCTCCCGCCACGAGTTATATGAAAAGAATTACGCAGGCGAACGGCGTATGGTGTTAGCGGGAATACATCGCGAATACAGTCGTAAAAAACTGCGCACTGATCACCTCGACAATTTTATGGCATCCCTATGACTGATCTCACAGACAAAACTCAACCACCCCACCAAAGCTTCTGGGCAGACTTGCGTAAGGGCTCCTTTGAACAGGGTTATCTTCAGACTGGCCCGGTCAACACCCGCTTTCTGCATGCGGGTAACTCCGACCTTCCCCCGCTAATTTTACTGCACGGCACTGGCGGGCACGCCGAAGCTTACGCGCGCAATCTGCTTCAGCACGGAACGCACTTCAACACCTATGCGATTGACATGGTCGGCCATGGCTATAGCTCCAAACCCGATACCGATTACGAGATTACTGCTTATGTCGAGCATCTAAAGGATGTGATAGACACACTCAAATTCGACAAAATTTATTTATCCGGTGAATCTTTGGGCGGCTGGGTTGCCGCGCGCTTCGCACTGACCTACCCCGACCGGATTGAACGCATGGTATTGAATACCACCGGCGGCGCTACCTGTAACCCGGAGGTTATGGCGCGCATCAAGAACCTCACCACCGCGGCGGTCGAGAACCCTGCCTGGGACACCGTGAAAGCGCGACTCGCATGGCTAATGGCCGACCCCGCAAGCGTAACGGATGATCTGATCGCCTGCCGTCAGGCTATTTATTTACAGCCGGAGATGCCCATGGCGATGCGCCATATCCTGTGTTTACAGGAGTCAAAGATTCGCATAGCCAACAACTTGACCGACGAGGAATGGGCGTCCATCACCCAACCGACATTGGTACTTTGGACCACCAAGGACCCTACGGCGGATGTTAGCGTCGGTAAAAAAATTGCCGACCTGATTCCGAATTCCCAATTCGTGGTTATGGAAAATTGCGGTCATTGGCCCCAGTTCGAAGACGCGGAGATATTTAACGACATTCACCTGCGCTTCCTGCGCGCAAAAAACTGAAGCGCCGGTTATGACCGTCGCCGCGCTTTTTTCGTCGCACTCGCCATTGATGGGGCTCAGCTCCCCCGGTAGCGAGGTGGAAAAAGAAGTTAAGAGCCATTTTAAACGGCTGGCGACCTGGGTGGATGCATTCAACCCCGATCTGATTATCGAATTTGCGCCGGACCATTTTAACGGCTTTTTTTACCGCCTGATGCCCAGCTTCTGTGTGGGCGTCGCCGCCACGGCGATTGGGGATTACGCAACACCGGCCGGACCACTGCCAGTGGACGGCCCTCTGGCCGAACAGTGTGTCAGCTGGCTACACGCCCATGGTGTGGACGCCGCCATTTCATATGATATGCAGGTGGATCACGGGCTGACCCAATTACCGGATCAATTATTCGACTGGCCAAACATTCCGCCGATGATACCTGTATTTATTAATTGCGTTGCCGCTCCGCGCGCGCCCCTCGCTCGAGTAATCGCGCTGGGAACAGCAATTGGTCAGTTCGCCGCAACACTGGATCGCAAGGTACTACTGATAGCCTCTGGCGGACTCTCCCACGACCCACCGATTCCACCCCTGGCATCGGCCCCGCCGGAAGTGCGGGCGCGTTTGGTGGCGGGCGGTGAACTGTCGCCCGAGGCGCGCGCAGCCCGTCAGGAACGTACTCTGGAGGAAGGGAAAAAGTCTGCCGCTGGTAAAAGCGACATTCTCGATCTCAATCCTGAATGGGATCGCCAGGTAATGAGCCTGTTGTCACAGGGGGATTTCACCACCCTCGGCGGCTACACGGACGACGACATTTCCCGGCTAGCCGGGCGCGGCGGCCACGAATTTCGCACCTGGCTCGCAGTATGCGCAGCACTCGCCGTCAATGGGCCCTACACCACCAAAACCTGGTATTACCGCCCCATACCGGAATGGATTGCTGGATTTGGCATG
>JBFJKD010000147.1:0-5690 GCA_041635095.1 Porticoccaceae bacterium | reverse complement strand
TAGAGGCGAGAAGCGCTGCCACGCAAGAAAGTGGAGGCCGAAATTGATACCTGCCAGCACCATAAAAATAATCGTAATAATGATAATCGGTGTGCTGTTGAAGTAACCGATACTGGCATCGTGGGTGGAAAACCCGCCGGTCGCCAGGGTCGAGAATGCAT
The DNA here is from genome assembly GCA_041635095.1 of Porticoccaceae bacterium. Lineage (GTDB taxonomy): Bacteria > Pseudomonadota > Gammaproteobacteria > Pseudomonadales > Porticoccaceae > JBFJKD01. The sequence continues at coordinate 5,529 of JBFJKD010000147.1, read as the reverse complement.
GGCACAGGGCGTCGAAAAAACTCATCCCCGCCAGCCAGTAAGCCGCTGCACAGGCCGCGGTCAGTGCTACGTAGATTAACGACAGAATTTTCGCCGTGCCGGCAATGCGCGGCGTGAGCTTGCTGTCTTTGACCGGACCGGGGGTCTCGGCGCGGTACAACTGCATACCTCCGACACCGAGTAGGGGCATGATGGCAACCGCGATTACCACCACGCCAATACCCCCTAACCAGTGCAATTGTTGGCGATAGTAGAGAATTGATCGGGGTAACTGGTCGAGTCCGCTCATGACGGTGGCACCGGTGGTGGTCAAACCGGACATGGACTCGAAAACCGCATCGGTAAAAGACAGGTTCAGAGCGGGAACCAGGAAAAGCGGGAGTGCACCCATCAATCCCAGCGCCCCCCAAAACAACACGGTGATCACGAAGCCGTCGCGGATACGCAAGGCCTGTCGACTGTTGCTAAAGGGCAGCCAGAACATAAGGCCGAGGGAAAAACTGACAGCAAATGAGAGGAAAAACACCTGTTGCAGGTGTTCCCCATAAATTAGTGCGACTGCAATTGGGGGAATCAGAGTGAAGCTGAATAACATCAGCAGAAGGCCGAGTGTGCGGGCGATAATGGGCGCGTGCATCAGTCGAATTTGCTCCGGCACCAAACCCGTTCCCGGCGACGCTGGCGGGTATCCCGCGTGCCAGCCGAACAAGTGGTGGCCGCGCAGAGCTGAATAGTTATTACAGGGTTGCCATGCACATCCAAGCCCCTTCGAAAGCAATCCGCACAATCACGATATTGGAGAGTCACCATATTAGAGAGTCACACCGTAGGCAAGGGTTGCGGGTCGATCCCCGATGGTTTGGTTAACAGCGCATAATAAAAGCCGTCGCAAGCGTCGACTCCCGGCAATAGTTGCCGTCCCAGCCGCGTCGCAACACCCCAGGATACATTCGGTGTGAGGAGCGTGGCGCCGGACGTGGTAGCGAGGAATTGCTGAACCACGTCGTCATTTTCCTGCGGCAGAACGGAGCAGGTGGCGTAGAGCAATTTTCCACCCGGTGCCAGCAGTGGCCACAACTGTTGCAGTAGCAGTAGTTGCGTGGTGGCCAGATTGGCAATATCTGCAGGTTGGCGCAGCAGTTTGATATCCGGATGACGGCGGATAACACCAGTCGCCGAGCAGGGCGCATCCACCAGAATGCGTTGAAACGGTGTGCCGTTCCACCATTGCGGTTGGGTCGCGTCGGCGGCGAGCAGGGTGGCGTTTAGTTGTAGACGTTGCAGATTTTCGCGCACGCGACCCAGACGCCGGGGGTCGACATCCAGCGCCACCAGTTCTGCCAGACCGGGTTCCCGCTCCAGCATATGGCAGGTCTTTCCGCCGGGTGCGCAACAGGCATCCAGTACCCGTTGCCCCGCTGCCAGATCCAGTAACGCGCAGCTCAACTGGGCCGCTTCATCCTGGATACTGACCTTGCCCTGGGTCCATCCTGGCAGCTGTTCCACAGGCACCGGTTGTACCAGTTGCACCCCGGCGGGGCTGTGGGCCGTCGCGGTCGCCGTCATGCCAGCTGCGTGCAGGTCGTCGAGATAGCGGGCACGGGTAGTTTTGGTGAGGTTAATGCGCAGCGTCATGGGTGGGCGGGCGTTGTTACCGGTGATAATGGTGCTGGCCTGTACCGGCCAGGCCGCGTGCAGGGCCTGCCATAGCCACGCCGGATGGGCGCTGTGGAACTCTGGATAGCCCGCAAGCGTAATTTCAATAGTGGCTCGTTCCCGTTCGAAGCGCCGTAACACAGCGTTAACAACGCGTTTTGCCCAGGGCTTGCCCAGAGCGGTGCAGGCAGCCACGGACTGGTTCACCGCCGCGTGAACGGGTATGCGGGTGTCGGTGATCTGGTAGAGCGCGCACGCCAGGAGTGCAAGGATATCGGTGTCTTTTGCTTTGAGAGGCTTGTCCAGCAGGGCGTTGATGATCGCTTTCTGGCGGTGAAAACTGCGCAGCGTACCGAAGCACAATTCCTGTAATAACGGACGCTCGCGCGGGATAACCTGTGTCTGGTAGGTAGCCAACGCCGTCCCCAGGGATTGGCCACCTTGCGCTACCGCCGCAATCGTTTTTGCTGCTGCCGCCCGTACTTCGAACATTGTTCAATTAACCTGAGATAACCTGAGATTGAAATATGAGTCCGGGGCGAAATTGCGTAGCCCGGCTATTCAGCACAGCGGCAACGGGTAATCTTTTTTTACCCGGTAGCTGTAGCTCGGTAATGATTAGAGCTCCGCGTGCACAGGCAATTTTTATCCCATCGGTATCTGCGGCGAGAATCGTGCCGGGGGGTTGGTCGCTTATTTCGTCGCTGGCGGTTGCTGCCCAGATACGCACGGGTTCATTTGCAAGTATCGTAAAGGCGACCGGCACAGGATTAAAGGCGCGTACGCAGCGCTCCAGGGTGCGAGCATCTTGATGCCAATTCAGTCGTGCATCGTCCTTGTTGATTTTGTGGGCGTAGGTGGCCAGGCTGTCGTCCTGCGGTAGCGGCTTTGCGGTGCCATCGGCAATCTGCTGTAGTGCAGTGAGCAGTCCATAGGCGCCCACGGCAGCGAGTTTCTCGTGCAGCGTGCCAGCGGTGTCCGTGGCGGTAATTGGACAGGACGTCTGGAGCAGCATCGGTCCGGTATCGAGGCCAGCTTCCATGCGCATGATGGTAACGCCGGTTTGCGGGTCTCCAGCCTGGATAGCCCGTTGGATGGGTGCGGCGCCGCGCCAATGCGGCAGGAGCGAGGCGTGGACGTTGATGCATCCAAGGCGCGGGATATTCAGAATTTTTTGTGGCAGCAACAGCCCGTAGGCGACTACCACCACGATGTCAGGCGCGAGAGCGGCGAGTTCAGCCTCGGCCGCGGCCGTTTTCAGGCTCGCTGGTTGATAGACAGTCAGTCCGTGATCCAGTGCCAACCGTTTTACTGACCCCGCGACGAGGTTCTTGCCACGCCCCGCGGGACGGTCGGGCTGGCAATAGACAGCCACCACCTGCAGGTGATGGTCGAGTAGCGTTTGGAGATGGTGGGCGGCGAATTCCGGGGTTCCGGCAAACACTATGCGCTGGTCCCGTAGACTCGCCGTTATATCGTGCATGCAGGTTCTGGCTTCCGAATGTTCAGGCGGGTTGGCGCTGGAGTTTCTCGAGTTTGGCGCGAATGCGCGTACGCTTTAGCGGCGAGAGGTAATCGACAAACAGTTTTCCGTCCAGATGGTCGAGCTCGTGCTGCACGCATACCGCCAGCAAGCCATCAGGTTCCAGTTCAAAGGGATTACCTTTACGATCCAGTGCTCGTACCCGAATGTGGTCGGGCCGCGCAACCGACTCATAAAAGCCGGGTACTGACAGGCATCCCTCTTCGTAATCGCGGGTGCTGTCCCCCAGCAGTTGAATTTCCGGGTTGATAAACACCAGTGGCGTATCCCGATTCGGGGATATATCCATCACCACCACTCGTTCGTGTACATTCACCTGGGTGGCCGCAAGCCCGATGCCCTCGGCGTCGTACATGGTCTCCAGCATGTCGTCGACCAACTGTTTTACGCGGCTGTCGACAGCGAGGACGGGTTTGGCCTGAGTACGTAAGCGCGGATCGGGGAATTCGAGGATTGTCAGAGTTGTCATAATGTTTGTGATCAATCTCTAGCAAATTGGCATAAACCACTGCTAACATTAGGTCCAGAAAGGAGGTTTCGATAATAATGACCTCGATAACGAAAGTATACACTATCGAGATACAGCACACAGGATGGGCCATCATGAAAAAAGCAGCGATAGCGTTGATGGGGATTTGGCTGGGCATGGCGGTGGCGTTCGCTGCGGACCCGCCGTTCAAGGACAGTGTTCCCGATACCTATACCGTAAAAAAGGGCGATACCCTGTGGGATATTTCCGCGTTTTACCTGCGCGAACCCTGGTTGTGGCCTGAAATCTGGCACGTTAATCCCCAGATTAAAAACCCCCACCTCATTTATCCGGGCGATGTGATCAGTCTGGTGTACATCGACGGGCAGCCGCGCTTGACCTTAAACCGGGGTCGCAACGTCAAGCTAAGTCCACAGGTGCGCGAAATGGCCCATGGGGAGGCTATTGCGGCGTTGCCACTGGAGGCGATCAACAGCTTCCTCTCCCGCACACGCGTAGTTGCGCCGGGCGAACTGGAGGCGGCACCTTACGTGGTTGCGGGTCAGCAAAAGCGCATTATTTCCGGCATCGGTGATGACCTGTATGCCCGCGGCACATTTGCTGGTGACGATGGCACCTTCGGCGTTTATCGCCAGGGTGATCCCTATGTCGATCCGGAAACCGAGGAAGTGCTCGGGGTGCGTGCCCAGGATGTTGGCGCGGTGCAACTGAAGGCGGTTAACGGCGATGTTGGCACTGCTGGCGTGTTGCGCAGCGAGCAGGAAATTCGCGTCGGCGATCGACTGCTGCCGGGCGAGGAGCGCAAAATCAATCCGGTCTTCTATCCGAGTGCTCCGGCCGATACCATCGACGGGGTTATCATCGCGGTGGAAGGCGGTGTGAATAACGTTGGTCATCTGGACGTGGTCGCCATCAATCGCGGCGAACGGGATGGGCTGGTGGTGGGCAATATGCTGGCAATTTACAAACGCGGAGAAACTGTCGCTGATCGCATAGCCGAAGACACAATCACCTTACCACCCGAAAGAGCGGGGTTGGTGATGATATTTCGCACCTTTGAAAAAATGAGCTTTGGCCTGGTTCTCAATGCGGATCGGCCACTTTCCGTAAAAGATCTGGTGCGCAATCCGTAATGCTTGTGCCCCGCTGACTCGGCTCAGCGGGGATTACCCCCTCGGGAGACAGGGGCGACCTGCGCCGCCAGGGTAAGTCAGGAAACTCAGGGATGAGCAAGTTGACCGAAAAAGAGTCGGCGCTGGCGCTACAATTTCTGCCAGGCTTCAGCACAAAAGTTATCAACGATCTGCACGCTCGTCACGGCTCGTTTGCAGCGGTTGTGCCGTTGACGCCCGAGCAATTGCCCCTTGCCTGCCGGGCGGGGCTGGGCGAGTTTCGCGAAAATCCTACAGCGCTGCTGCACAAGATTGAGGCGACACTCTCCTATTGCGCTGCCGAGCACGTGGACGTGCTAACCCTTGGCGATGCGGCCTATCCCGCATTGTTGCGGGAAATTTCCACCCCGCCACCGGTGTTATTCGTACGCGGTCGAGTCGACGCGTTGTCCCTGCCGCAAATTGCCATCGTTGGCAGTCGGCAAAGCTCAAGCGGTGGCGACCGTACCGCCGCATCGTTTGCTGCCAGCCTCGCGGGCCATGGTTTTGCAATCACCAGTGGCCTTGCATCGGGCATCGATAGCGCCGCTCACGGTGGCGCGCTCAGGGGTGGCGTGACAATTGCTGTGGTTGCGACCGGAATAGATCGCGTGTATCCACGGCAACACGCTGAGTTACAGGCAAAAATTATTGAGAGCGGTGGCGCCATTGTGTCCGAATTTCCCCTC
>JBFJKD010000146.1:0-5713 GCA_041635095.1 Porticoccaceae bacterium | reverse complement strand
GACAAAATAATAGAACGCTCACAGGTTGCCATTGTTCTTCCCCCATTTATTGATCGAACTTGATCCAATATAATTAATTCTCTCTGTGCGTAAAGGGAAAAAGCATCCTTCAGATTCCTTTGCGTCCAAATAGCAGGGAAACATCCCTGCCGAAAAACAGAGTGTCGCCAGGTGATAAAATTCGTTGGCAGTTAGCCCCTGATCGGCCACAAGCCCACCGGCAACAGCAGCGATGTTTATTTGATATTTCAGTCTCGAGTTCTTGAGGTAATCTTCAATTTCAAACGCAAGTGTTATGTAGCGCCCATCGGCAGCATCAATTGACCGTGCAAATTGCATGAGCGGCTCGACGCGTTCGTCCGCTTTAATAATCGGGCGGCCATAACCATAAACTGATCTATACTGTTTTAGTTCTTCCTGGATTAGTCGGTCGATAGAATGACCAGCACTCTTTTTGGCGTACATGCGGTACAGTAAGTCTGTGGCGCCCTTGATGGGTTTTAAGCCGTAGATTTGCGCTTCTGAAACGCTCGTGGCTGCTGCAATTGCCAGTACCCCTGTAGACCTCGCCGTGCCTGCTAAAGCCGCAATTCTATTGTTCCAAAGTCTGGGGTCTGGATAGCTGGTCGTGATGGACCACAAGGCTTCCATCAAACGGGCTATTTTGGGGGATTCCCTCCCTGTTATCGCATAAACTAAATATTCCATCCACGTATGGTTATTCAGTTCAGTAAAGACGTCTTTGCCGCGCAGCACCACTCGCTCACCGGGGAACCAGGCGCCCATATCGGTAACCCAGTTGTCCTCGTAATGTTTTAGTAGTTCCGGGCCTTTCATTGGTTGGACTCCTTGCGCATAACCGGGCCTGGATCGTTAGTCAGCGTTAGCCCATCGGCAAAAAACGGAAAACGACTCCAGCCGATTTTTTCCTGCTCGAGCGCATGCACCGCCGCACCGGGCAAGCGCAGCATGATAAAGAGTATTTCGGCCTGTTCCGGTGAAAACTTTAGCTCGTGTAAGGTGGCGGCAGCGACACCGGACATGGCGAGTGGCGAATCGGCCAGTGTTTCAAGGGTTTGGCGATTATCTTTTAGCCAGGGCAGGACGTTGCCAGTGCTGGTGGCGGCCAGATACTCCAAAACTTGCTTGACCGGTGTGGGGCAACTGGCTCCATTGGGGTCGAACCCAGGGCTGTGTTCCATTTCCGGCCACACGTCGGCCCGTTCTTCCCTGGGCGGATTTTGAATCATTTCGCGCCACGCCTCGATGTCGGTGCCACACTGCTGCCAGTACTGGATTGTAGTATAGACTTCGCGCCCGCCGCCGAGACTACCGGCACCGACCGCGATCGCCGCCATTAACGCGGATGCCCGGGTCGACCCGCCGACGCCAGCACTCATCGCGGCGTGGACACTGTGGTCCCGTGGGCCGGGATTGGCCAGCGCGACGGCCAGTCCCTCCAGCAGCAGAGTTTCTGTTTTGGTTGGGGGTTCGAGTTTGAATAACAGCCACAGATATTCGACCAGACTGATTTTACCCAGCAGGTCGCCGTAGACATCATAACCGGCGCAATAACAGGCGGATGCCGCAAACGGGTTATCGTGCTCGGGTGTTTCCCGCCAGATTTTGGTGGTTATTGTCTCGTTTTTTTTTTCGTTCATATTGCCTGCTTCAGTGTGTTGGTGCGCATGCCGATGGGGGGCGCTTCGTCGGGGTCGATACGTACATCCAGGAGTGTTGGTCCTCGTTGGGCGCAGATATATCGGGTGTCGAGGTGCAGCAAATCCTGTGGCGATTCGATCACATGGGCGGTCACGCCCATGGCCCGCGCAAATGCAGCGAAATCCACCTTGGGCAAAAACGCGCCGATTTGCTCCGCTCGGGTCATTCTCTGACCGTGTTTTACCATGCCGTAAGCGCTGTCGTTAAGGACGACAAAAATAACGGTTAGTTGATGCTCGACCGCAACGGTTATTTCCTGACCGCTCATTAGCATGCTGCCATCGCCGGTAATACAGACAATCGGATCGTCGGGGCGGGCGAATGCCGCGCCGATGGCGCTGCCGATGGCCCACCCCATTGAGGCGAACTCAAGTGTGGCCCGAAACCATCCGCCGCGGTAATCCCGGCGCCCGGAAAAGCGGCGATCGTAGGCGTGCAGGTAGTGGATCGCCCAGGAAAAACTGGCGCCGGTGTCGGCCAGATAGCGGGTGTTGGGGGGAAAGATACGCGGTAGTTCCCGCATCAGGCGCTGCGGTTTGATGGGTGTGGCATTGCTACAGTAATTCTGTTCCTGGTCCAGCGAAAAATTTCGTACCGGGCCATCTTCTCCGGACTTTGCCGCGTGGTGGAGTCGGTCCGGCACAACACGTGGCGATTCCATGGCGTCCCGTTTATAGCGGGACAGTATTTTTTCGAAAATGGTTTCCAGAGTCCCCTTAATATGCATGGCGGCCATGGGGGTACGTCGCAAATTGGCGGCGCTCGATTCGACGTGGATCAGTCGCTGGTTAAACAGAAACGGATCCCAGCCGTTACTGGCCCACTCGCTGAGGTTGGCGCCCACCACAAATATTCGGTCGACTTCGGGGCTGAACAGCACGCGCCGCGCTTCGTCGTGTCCGGAAAATCCCAGTATGCCGCTGAAGGACGGATGGTAGGCGCTGATAAGGCCTTTGCCGTGGGGCGTGGTGACGATCCTGGCGTTAATCATTAGCGCCAATGTGGAAATCAAATCTGCCGCGCCACCCGCTTCTTCTCCGAGCAGGAATACGGGACGTTTGGCGGCTAACAGCTCCCAGTACAGTTGGTTTACGGCGTCTACGTCTAACAAAGCTGGCTTGTGCAGCAGATGAGGCAGGTTGAAGCGCGGTACGGGCAGGAGATAGGGTGCGCGCATGACATCAAGAGGAATGCTCAGGTGCACCGGTCCCATGGCCTCGAATGCTTTCATAATTGCGGATGCAAGCTTGCTCTCAAGTTGGGCGGGATGGGATACCAGGGTGCTGTAGTGGGTGCAATTGTCAAACAGTGCAACGATGTTGATACCCGTGCAGGACGATTCCTGAAAGGCGCCGCGCCCAAAGGTCGACAGCGCTGTTTGGGCGGTGATCACCAGCAGTGGCACTTTGTTTTCGAAGGCCGAAGCCACCCCTGTTAAAAGGTTCGTGGCTCCCGGTCCGGTAGTCGCGCAGCACACACCCAGTTTTCCGGTATTGCTGGCATAGCCGTCCGCCATGAACGCGGCACCGGTTTCGTGGCGCGCGGTGATTGAGCGCGGCCCAGCGCGACGTTCGCTGCGGGCGAGGGCATTGTACAGCGGCTCGATCGCACCACCGGGAATGCCAAAAACATACTCGACCCCCAGCTGCTCCAGATAGGCAATAATCAGATCACCGTGTTCCGGAAGCACCTCATTGTGCGCGTCGCCTTCCGTGTCAGGTAACACTTTGAATACTGTATCCATGAGTCGAAACCGCTATAAATATCAGGAGGTTGTGAAAGGTTTATGAATTGGTTCGATATTAACCGCTATAACGCTCTATTGCCAATTCTAAAATGGCTCAAAGAGCAATTGACGGTCATTGTTTGCCGAGTTTGCGAGGTCTATAGCACAATGGGCATCTGATTCTGCAAAACTCACTGGTAAGGCTCACGGCGCGCCAGAAAATTCACGGCAAAACAACAGAGTTATAAGCCATGTCCGACCTTAATCTCGACTACTGGTGGCAGCCGTTCACCAACGTGCGCGGTTTTCGCGCCAATCCTCGTTTGATAGATCGGGCCGAGGGCTGTTTTCTGTACACCCCAGATGGTCGCGATATATTGGATATCACCGCCGGACTGTGGTGCGCCAACCTCGGACATGGTCGTCGAGAAGTAGCGGACGCGGTGCATCGACAACTGATGCATATGGACTTTGCGCCGCCATTCCAGTTTGGCTCGCCGGTTACCTTTCGTTTTGCGGAAAAACTGGTGGAATACGCGCCGCCCGGACTGAATCGTGTGTTCTTTACCAATTCTGGTTCCGAGTCGGTAGAAACTGCCATGAAAATTGCGTTCGCCTACCAGCGCGCCCGGGGCAAGGGCAGCAAGACGCGCTTCGTGGCGCGGGAGCGCGGTTATCACGGGGTTAATATCGGCAGTACATCCCTGCAGGGTATTCCCAACAACCGCAAGGGTTTCCCGACGCTGGATACGGTGGATTTTCTGCCGGACATGCTCGACATCACTGCCAGTGCTTTTAGTCGCGGTTCGCCGGAACAGGGTGCGGATAAAGCACGTGCGCTGGAAAAAATTATCGCCAGCCGTGGCGCGGAAAACATTTGTGCGGTCGTGGTGGAGCCAATTGTCGGCGCTGGCGGTATGGTGCCGCCACCGCGGGGCTATCTGCAACTGCTGCGGACGATCTGCGACGCGCACGATATTCTGCTGATTTTCGATGAAGTAGTCACCGGTTTTGGCCGCAGTGGTTCGGCGTTTGCGGCCATAGAGCTCGACGTCACACCGGATATCATGACCACCGCCAAAGCCATTAATGGTGGCACAGTGCCCATGGGCGGCGTTTTTATCAAGCAGGCGATACAGGACACCATTTTTGACGCCGCGCCGCCGGGTGTGCCAGAAATATTTCACGGCAACACCTATGCCGGAGCACCGGTGGCAGCTGCGGCGGGGTTGGCAGCCTTTGACATTTATGAGCGGGAGGGTTTGTTGACGCGAGCATCCGGTCCCATTGGCAAATACTGGGAAAATGCGTTGCACAGTCTGCGGGATATTCCGCACCTTATCGATATTCGTAATTACGGATTGTTGGGGGCCATCACCTTCGCGCCCAATCCGGAGAAATACCCCACCGGCGTCGGCGTGCCGGTACATAATCGCTGCTTCGAGAATGGATTGCTGTGCCGGGCGGTGGCCGACAATATGGTGATGTCGCCTCCCCTGACGATTTCGGAACCGGAGATCGATTTGTTTATCGAGCGCCTGCGCAAGTCGATTGCGGATGTTTTAGGTTAATCGCGTGCGGCGCCAGCCAGGGCCAGCGCACTGGTTTAAACCAGGCGGTGCGAACAGAGAATAAATGACAAGGAGTAGCGGTTGATGAAAACCCGTGCGGCGGTCGCGGTCAGGGCGGGACAGCCATTGGAAATCCACGAGGTGGATCTCGATGGGCCGCGTTCCGGTGAAGTGTTGATCGAAGTCAAAGCCACGGGTGTATGCCACACCGATGCCTTCACTCTTTCCGGCGATGATCCCGAAGGTGCGTTTCCAGCTATTCTCGGCCACGAGGGCGCGGGAGTGGTGCTGGAAGTGGGTGCGGGCGTCACTAGCGTGCAGCCCGGCGATCATGTGATACCGCTGTATACCCCGGAGTGTCACCAGTGCGATTATTGTTTGCATCCTAAAACCAACCTGTGTCAGGCCATTCGCACTACCCAGGGTCAGGGGGTGATGCCGGATGGTAGTAGCCGATTTTCGATTGGCGGTAAAAAAATTCTGCACTACATGGGTTGCTCTACCTTTTCAAATTACACGGTGCTACCGGAAATCGCGGTAGCCAAGATTCGCAAGGATGCGCCCTTTGACAAGGTGTGTTACATCGGCTGCGGCGTTACCACGGGTGTCGGCGCGGTGGTGTATCGGGCGCAGGTAAAACCGGGTAGTCGGGTGGTGGTGTTTGGGCTGGGTGGTATCGGGCTCAACGTGATTC
>JBFJKD010000145.1:0-5866 GCA_041635095.1 Porticoccaceae bacterium | reverse complement strand
TGTAGCCAAAAAGGTCTGCACGCTTCCTGTGGTTCAGATTTCCACAAACCAGGTCAAAGCTGGGCGGATCTCGGCCGACACGGTTTGCTGCCGGACAACTGCCGCCCGGTATGGGATATTTGGTAGCGCGTTTGTCGGCAACCGCGTCGTAGCAAGCGTCTTGCTCAGCAACGGCGCGTACCTGTACCCTGAGGTACTCCTACATCCCTCCATCTGTCTCCTCTACGGCTCTCGGCCAGATTACTGATACAGCATACTCAGTCGCGCGGCCCCGCCCGACAAAATTTTGAAAACAACCACTTCGTTGCCACCGGACAGAAATTGTTCCTGTGAACGACGGAGCACTTAACACCGCATTGCACCTGCATCACTCAGCAAAGCCAACAAATTATCCAGGACAAAAAAAGGCGGCCAAAAGGCCGCCGGGTATGGAGGAGTATAACTACGATAGATCAGGCGAAGCGTTTGATTTCGTCCTTAATATGGTCCGCCGTATAGGGTTTGGCGATATAGTCGGCACCGCCCTGGCGCTCGGCCCACATCCGATCGGCACGCTGGTTCTTGGTGCTGACGAAGATTACCGGGATATTTTTGGTTGCGGGATCTTTCTTAAGCTGGCGGCACGCGCTGTAACCGTCAAGATCTTCCATAATAATATCCATAAAGATAATGTCCGGTTGCTCCGCCCGGGCGACCTCAATGGCGTTGGCACCTGAGGTGGCAGTAACGATTTTCGCGTTGACCCCGTCGACCGCACGCTTTAAATAAAGCAGGTCAGCGGGGGAATCATCAACCAGTAATATTTTGCTAATAGTCATGTCACTTCTCCAATTCACGGCAGATTTTTTTGAAAACTTGCTTGCCGAAACTTGCTTGCTAGTGACAGTAATATCGTCACGGGATGGGAATACTTTAGGGAGAAGCAAGTGAAAAACGTATGGGACAAAGTCCCATCCTTTGGAGTTAAATTTGTATGCGATTGTTTTTTATTGTTTTTATACCCTCGCAGTCGGAAATCCGACCGCGGAGGTTTGTGATGCAGTTCACACCTTAAGGCCATCTTCGCCGGGAGCCGTTAACGACCAACGCCATTCACGTCGCCACTCCCCTACCTTACAGGCACAACACCTGGGATTAACAAGCTAGCCGCGACGGTGTTTTAACACCCAACAACAGCCCGGCGGCCGGGCAACGGGTTGCGCTACGACGTAGCAGCGTCACTGGCGCCATCCCCTGCTCCGGCGTTTTCTGCAAACGCGCTACGCCGGTTTGCAAAATCCTGCAAGCGGCGTTGCACGCGACCATTGATGCTATCCGCTGGATATTCGCCAACACTGTCCGCCTCACCGGCAGGGATGCCCGTCAACAAGGCGATGGCCTGGTCGACAGTGGCCATGGGGTAAATATGAAATTTACCGTTGCCGATCGCGTCGATCACGTCGTGGCGTAGCAACAGGTTCTGTACATTGTTGCGCGGAATCAATACGCCCTGCTCGCCGCTCAATCCCCGTGCCTGACAAACGTCGAAGAAGCCCTCTATTTTTTCATTGACCCCACCGATCACCTGTACCTGACCGTGTTGATTAATCGAGCCGGTCATCGCAAAACATTGCTTGATGGGCGCCCCGCTCAGCGCGGACAACAACGCGCACAACTCCGCCAACGAAGCGCTATCGCCATCTACACCACCGTAGCTTTGCTCGAAGGCCAGGCTTGCATTAAAGGACAACGGTGCCTGTTGACCGTAGCGCGCGCCGATAAAACTGCTGAGAATAAATACGCCCTTACTGTGGGTCGGGCCACCCATATCGGTTTCCCGCGCAATATCTATAACCCTGCCATTCCCAAGCCGGGTAGTCGCCGTAATGCGCGACGGCTGACCAAAGCTGAAATTACCCATTTGTAGCACCGACAGGCCATTCACCTGTCCAACTACCTCACCAGCGGTGGCGATCATGATCGTATCGCGCAGAATATTTTCCTGTAGTCGGTCGCGCACCCGGTCTACCCGTTCCACCTGAGCAGTGATCACTTTGTGAATATCGTCTCCGCCCACCCGCTCACTGCCACGCTGCCGGGCCCAGTAGTCGGCTTCCACAATCAGGTCCGCAATACTACTCATATGCGTCGAAAGTTTTCGGGTGTCCGCTTCGATGCGCATACTTTGTTGAATAATCGCCGCTACCGCCACCCGGTCGAACGGCAACAATTTTCGTTCCCGCACTATGGTTGCGATCATACGTGCGTACAACAGATCGTTTTCTGGACTGCGATCAATGCCCGATTCAAAATCCGCGGGAATTTTAAACAGCTCCGCAAAGTCCGGATCGTAGGCGTAAAGCATGTAATACAGGGTCCGATCCCCGTATAAAACCACCTTGACGTCGAGGGGAATCGATTCTGGCTCCAGCGACGCGGTACTGGCGATACTCAACACCTGTTCCATGGACTCGATACGCAGCTCACGGGAGTAAAGCGCCTGTTTTAACCCCTCCCAGGCGTAGGGCTGCATCAACAGTTTGCGCGCTTCGAGAATCAGATAACCGCCATTGGCACGGTGCAAAGCACCTGGTTTGATCAGGGTAAAATCCGTGGTCAGGGCACCCATAAAGGCCTTGTTTTCAACACGTCCCAACAGATTTGGATAGCTGGGGTGTTCCTCAAACACCACCGGCACACCCGTGATACCCGTTTGATCAATCAGCAGATTCACCTGATAACGACTGAGTCCGTTGTGCGCTACCTGGGGGATTGGCAGGGCAGGCGCCTCCTGTGGCGCGAAGTCACGCGGATTGGCGATCACGTCCCGCTCTACTTCCTCCAGATAGGTGCGTACTGCAGCTAGCTCGGCATGCCGGTCCCGCAGGCTGTCGATAGGTAACGCGACAGCTTCCCGGGTAATTCGATGATTGAGTTCGCGAAACTGTTCCCGTGTATGTTTGCGCCACTCGGGGATTTTTTTCTGCGCAATTTCGCGCAGCTGTTCGCGCAATCCCGCGACGACTTTTTCGAGACGATCCTGTTCTTTCTTAGCCAGTTTTTCAAAGGTCTCGGGCGTGACTTCCTCGCCGTTTAGCAGAGGGATAAACGTAAATTCCGTAGGGGTCTGGTACATCTTAATACTTTGCTTTTTGGCGGCGTCGTGTAATTCTCGAAAGGCGCTTTCTTCTTTTTCCTGTAGCTGGCCCTGCAATTGCTGTGCGCGCGCCTTGTAATTATCGCTCTCAAACGCAGCGGGAATAGCGGTTTGTAGATCCTCGACCAGCTTGTGCATATCGTTGCGCAACTCAGCCCCACGCCCAGCGGGCAAGGTCAGCAAGTGCGGTCGATAAGGATCCTGGAAATTATTGATGTAACACCGGTCCGGCGGCACCTCACCCTGTTTGGCTTTGGCGTTTAAAAAATGCTTGATGGCGGTAAATTTACCGACACCGGGCGGGCCGAGGGCGTACAAATTGTAACCATGATGGTGCATATCGATACCAAAACGGATCGCCTCGAGGGCGCGGTCCTGACCAACGATTTCCCGCAGTGGTTCGAGCTCTTCAGTAGTGGCAAAAGCGAATTGCTCTGGATCGCAGCAGGCGGGCAGCTCGGCTATGGTCAGAGCCACCGCAGCATTGACCTCCGTTTTTGTATGGGACCCACTTGCAGTTTTTCGGGCAACCATTAGTTTCTCCAATAAAAATGTCGCACCACTCTCAAACCGCCAGCGCTAGCGCCAGGCGCGATTTTATCGAGACCGCAACGCTAGTTCTTTATTTTGCTTTAGCACTAAATACCGCTAACTGTTCGGGGCTGGGTTCTGTCTGAAATTTTTTCTTCCATTCGGCATAAGGCATCCCGTAAATAATTTCCCGGGCGGACTCGTAGTCGATTTTCTCACCCCTTTCCTGGCCCGCCGCGACATACCACTTCGCCAGACAATTGCGGCAAAAGTCAGCCAGATTCATTAACTCGATATTCTGCACCTCCTTATGCGCGTCCAGATGCTCTAACAGGCGGCGAAACACGGCAGCTTCTATATCCACAGTACTCATAATCCCTCTCCCCTGGCGATGTAAAAACCCGTCCTGCAACTTAACGTTAAGTCGCGTATTTGTGTTTATTCCAACTTTCTACTAATCGCGATTATTGAACTGGAGTAAATCTAACCAACGGCCTCCCCGTGCGCCTGTTTATCCGCGTGGTAGGAGGAGCGTACCAGCGGTCCCGAGGCGACGCGCCTGAAACCTATACTTGTCGCGTAGTCAGCATACTCCCCAAACTCGTCCGGGTGGACAAAGCGGTCGACCGGCAAATGATGCTTGGAGGGCTGTAAATACTGGCCCACAGTCAGCATATCGATGTTGTGCTCACGCATATCGTCGAGCACGCGCATTAATTCGTCCCTGGTTTCGCCCAACCCGACCATCAACCCGGATTTACTCAGCACCTGAGGGTTGCGCGCCTTGTATTCCTTGAGCAGCTTTAAGGACCACTGGTAGTTCGCACCGGGACGCGCCATGCGATACAGGCGCGGCACCGTTTCCAGATTGTGGTTAAACACATCCGGTGCTGTCGCACCTAAAATGGTCAGGGCGGGCTCCATACGCCCGCGAAAATCCGGCACCAGTATTTCAATTTCCAGTTGTGGCGTGCGTTCTCGACATTCGCGAATGCAGTCGGCGAAATGTTGCGCGCCACCATCGCGCAGATCATCCCGATCAACCGAAGTGATCACCACGTAGCGCAACTTCATTTCTGCGATCGCGGCCGCCAGGTGTGCAGGTTCGTCGCGGTCGAGAGGGTTCGGTTTGCCGTGCCCCACATCGCAAAACGGACAACGGCGAGTGCAAATATCCCCCATGATCATAAACGTGGCGGTGCCGCCGCCAAAACATTCCGTGAGATTTGGACAGGACGCCTCTTCGCACACCGTAGCGAGATTATTTTTGCGCAAAATCTTTTTGATGCGATCCACTTCGGGGGAAGCGCGCAGACGAATGCGCAACCAATCGGGTTTGCGCGGCATGCTTTCCGTCGCGATGACTTTAACCGGGATGCGCTCCACCTTATCGGCGCTGCGCAATTTCTCGCCCTGCTGTAGTCGTCGCGTGCGCTGTGCAGGCACAACGTCTATTTCTTTCATTGCCGAGCTCCCACTACCAGCGCCGCGAGGGGATCGGAGTCTTCGCGCCACGCCTGAAAACCCAGATTGGCGACCAACCTGGCTAACAACGCCTGCTCCACATCGGCCATCGGTGCCACACAATGGGCCGGCAACAGGTCTTTAATTTGTGTCATACGCAACCCCTGGTAGCCACACGGATTAATGCGTTCAAACGGTGTCAAATCCATATCTACGTTGAGCGCCAGGCCGTGATAACTACACCCTTTGCGCACCCGCAAACCGAGGGAGGCAATTTTAGCGTCCTCTACATAAACACCCGGCGCGTGCACACGCGCCGCTGCCGGTATGTCGTAGCCGCGCAACAGTTCGACGATGCTTTGCTCGATAGCCGATACCAGCTGCCGCACGTGCATCCCCATACGTTTGAGATCGATCAATACGTAAACGACTAACTGGCCAGGGCCGTGGTAGGTCACCTGCCCACCGCGATCAACCTTAACCACCGGAATACCACCCGGCGCGAGAATGTGTTCGGCCTTGCCGGCCTGCCCCTGAGTAAACACCGGCGGATGCTGAACGAACCAGCATTCATCGGCGCTGTCATGCCGGCGACCATCGGTGTAGTCGCGCATGGCGGCAAACACCGGCCCATAGGGCTGCTCTCCGAGGCGACGCACCGACAGTGGCGTGTTCACGGCGGCTTACAACACCATCTTAACCAGGCGACTGGTTTTTAAATCGACGAAAATAGCT
>JBFJKD010000144.1:0-5913 GCA_041635095.1 Porticoccaceae bacterium | reverse complement strand
GCGTCCGTCAGTCCTCTGCCATTGGCTCTACATGTTTAGTTGGTCTATTTTTTTTAACCTTCCACAGCCCGGCCAACAGGGCGCGCGAAACGGCGATTCCGGTTAGGTTTTAACGAGTCGGCCCCGGACGAGCGTCATCGCGGTCTTGTGAGATATGACACCTGGGTGCTTCGCCGCTACCACCGGGTTTTACGCCTGCGGTAGATGAAGCCTGGACGCACAAGCACGGCTCCAGTCAGATGGCGCTCTACTGTTTCTTAGGCAGCGAGTGCGTAGTTGTCGTCGTTGGCAACTATTGGTTTGCGACTTTGGATTTACGAGATTGGTCGCCATCTCGACATGCACCTCAGGTTTTGTAACCGGCGTCGAATCCAGTGCGCCCCCTGATTACTGCTACAGAACAATATTGGGCCTGAATCAGGATTTGCAAGTATAGCACCGTCGACCAATGCGTGCTTTCAGAGATTTTTACGTAAACAACGACTTTGCTGCACGAAGCCCAGGTCGATGTAAAACGACATGCTTCGAGCGAACGTGTTTCGGGCGAACATGGCTTGGGCGGTCGTCTGTCATTCGATGTTAACGATTGCTGTGGCGCAGCAACTGTTGTTTTTGTCGTTGCCAATCGCGATTTTTTTCGGTATCTCGCTTGTCGTGTTCTGCTTTGCCGCGCGCTAACGCAATTTCACATTTGATGCGGTGATGCTTCCAGTACAGCGCTGTGGCTACGCAAGTGTAGCCCTTTTGCTGTACCGCGCTGGCAATTTTGTTCAGCTCGCGGCGATTGAGCAATAGCTTGCGGGTACGGGTCGGGTCGGTGACAAAATGGGTTGAAGCGGTTGTCAGCGGACTGATATGGGCGCCGATCAGCCAGGCTTCACCGTCCTTAAGGAGCACATAGCTATCGGTCAACTGCGCTTTGCCGGCGCGCAGGCTTTTCACTTCCCAGCCGAGCAGCGCCATGCCCCCTTCGAATTTTTCTTCAAAGAAATAGTCGTGGCGCGCTCGTTTATTGAGGGCGATGGTGGCGCTACCGGTTTTTTTTTCGGGTTTTTTGCTCATGCCCGGATTATACGGACTGGTGCCGATAGTGCCTACGGTTGTGAGCCGCTCAGGTTATGCGCGGCGCAGATAGCGGGTACAATTTGCGAAATTACCGAGGGGATGTTGATGGAGGGGTCGCGCGGAGGCATGCACGGGACCTGGGCCAGCCGCTGGACGTTTATTCTCGCGGCTGCCGGATCCGCTGTGGGGCTGGGTAATATCTGGAAATTTCCCTATATTACGGGTGAGAACGGCGGCGGGGCGTTTGTGCTGGTGTACCTTGCGTGTATTCTGGCTCTGGGTATTCCGGTGATGATGGCGGAGGTGCTCCTCGGGCGTCGCGGTCGGCAAAGCCCGATCAACACCATGCGCGACCTGACCCAGCAAGCCGGATTGCACGGCTGGTGGAACAGTATCGGCTGGATGGGTGTGGTAGCCGGGTTGTTGATTCTGTCCTATTACTCCGTGATTGCCGGGTGGGCGCTGGCCTATATTCCGATTGTGGCCGGAGGCCAGCTCCAGGGTGCGGGCGGTGCCGAGGCCAAGGCGCTATTCGACGCCTTGCTGGCCGACGCGGATACGCTAATTTTTTGGCATTCGGTGTTTATGGTGCTAACTGTCGCGGTGGTTGTTGGTGGCGTCACGCGGGGTCTGGGGGTTGCGGTGCGCGTCTTGATGCCGCTTCTATTTGTGCTGTTGGTGGTGCTACTGGTGTTTGCCTATCGCGAAGGGGATTTCGCGCGCGGTTTTGCGTTTCTATTTGACTTTAATACATCTGCCCTGACCATGCGCGGCGTGCTGGAGGCGCTGGGTCATTCGTTTTTCACCCTGAGTCTCGGTATGGGTTCCATCATGGCCTACGGAGCCTATATGCCGGCGCATGCGAGCATCGGCAAGACAATACTGATGGTAGGCGCACTGGATACCCTGGTGGCGTTGATGGCGGGCCTGGCTATTTTCCCGATTGTGTTTGCGCACCCCGCGATTAACATTGCCGCAGGACCAGAGTTGATGTTTATCAGTTTGCCGGTGGCGTTTGGCAATATGCCGGGCGGGCTGTTGGTGGGCTTTATCTTTTTCGCCCTGGTGACGATTGCCGCCTGGAGTTCGGCGATTTCACTTATCGAACCGGGTGTGGCGTGGTTAATTGAAAGCAAGGGCTTCAATCGGCTGTCGGCGAATCTGTTTTTGGCGGCCATCGCCTGGGTGCTGGGTCTGGGAACGGTGTTGTCGTTCAATCAATGGGCGGATTATCAGCTGGCCGGTTTCACCTTTTTCGAGGCGCTGGATTTTCTCACTTCACGCATTATGTTACCGCTTACAGGGTTGTTTATAGCGATCTTTGTGGGCTGGTTTTTGACCCGTCAATTGGCGGCCGAGGAGATGGGTGGCGAATCCAGTGTTGGGTTCAGAGTCTGGTGGTGGGTGCTGCGTTACGTCTGCCCGCCCGCAGTGATGTTGGTGCTGATTTTTGGCCTGTACGGAACCTTCGCGGGGAGCGGCTGAAATGCATTCTTGGCACGCCCTGTCGGGCCATAATCTCGGGTGCAAATTGTGAAGACTACCGACATTCGACGCAGCGCTCTGGTACTGTATTCAGATCGACAAATGTACGATCTGGTTAACGACGTGGCAGCCTACCCACTGTATATGGACGGCTGTGAGCGCGCCGAGGTAATCGCCCGTGGCGAGCACGAAATGGTGGCCAAAATGTGGTTAAAAAAGGCGGGCGTCGGCACCAGTTTTACCACGCGCAATCGGTTGCAGCCGCCCCACAGCATTGAGCTAACCCTGGCAGAAGGGCCGTTCAGTGCGTTTCATGGGTTGTGGCAGTTTCAGGCGCTGGAACAAAATGCCTGCAAGGTAAGTCTGGACATGGAATTTGCGCTGAGTAATTCTGTGCTGGGCGCAGCGGTGGGTATGCTGTTTGCCAGGGTTGCGGATAATATGGTGTCCGCGTTAATCAAGCGTGCGCAGATTGTCTATGGGGCGCGTGCCTGAAGGCATACATGAACCGGAAATGTGATAATGATTGCGGGCGATTCTGATACGTCGACGGTCGACGAACCGGCTGGTGACAAGCTGGCGGTGGAAGTGGCCTGTGCATTGCCCGAGCGTCAAAAAATAGTGAAATTGACCGTATCCCCGGGCACCACGGCGCGGCAAGCGGTGCGGCTCTCTAACATTGCGCTCGCATTTCCGGAAATTGACGTGGACAGTGCGCCGCTAGGGATATTTGGCCAGCTGCTCGGTAGCAAAGGTTTGCCGAGTGCGGAGCAGTATGAATTACAACCCCTGGACAGGGTGGAAATCTACCGCCCGCTGAAAATCGACCCCAAAGAAGTGCGCAAACAGCGCGCAGCGCGCGCCCAGCGACAGCGCGGCAGCTAAGCAGTTGCTGGCGCCGTGACAGGCGTGGTGCCGTGACAGACGTACTATGGAGCAGGTAAGCCGGACGCTATGAGGTTACTGTATTGCCTGCGAACCGTGTCGAAGATGACGTTGAGTAGACGTTGAGTAGACGTTGAGTAAAGGCAGTCGTTAGTCGGGAACCGGGACGGCGATCGGGCCGCCTTCCAGCAGGTCGTCGCCCAACAGGGTTTCATCCTCAAGTTCCTGTGAGGACGTGCCAGCGGCGAGGGCGCCTTTCGAGGGCGCGTAATCACCACTGAAGTGGCTGAGCTTTTCGTTGGTGAAGTAGACGGACACACGTTCGCGCAGCTCTTTGCCTGAAGGCATTTTGAGGCTGAACAGGTAATCCCAGCGATCCTGATTAAAGGTATCCGCGATCAATGGAGTGCCGAGCACGTATCTGACCTGTGAGCGGGTCATGCCGGGGCGCAACTGGTCTATCATCTCCTGGGTGATGATATTACCTTGTTGGATAGGAATCTTGTGCACCCCAGGAAACTGGAAATAGGAGCAACCAACCAGCGACATAGCCAGTATAGCCAAAACAAAAAGGCGGGAGATTGGCGACATCATGGGGTTCCAGTGATTGATTCGAACGGGGATAATACCCAATCCACAAATGAGTGAGAAGGGGCGGAGGGGAAATGGCGACTGAAAATGAGGAATTAAAGAACGCCGGCCTCAAGGTCACTCATCCGCGGGTCAAGATTTTACAGGTATTGGAGCAAGCCGACGAACCGCACATGAGCGCCGAGGACGTCTACAGAAAACTCCTGAGCACCGGCGAAGATGTGGGTATTGCCACCGTGTATCGGGTGTTGACGCAGTTTGAAACTGCAGGGCTGGTAGTGCGCCACAGTTTTGACAACGGCCCCGCAGTATATGAAATGGATCGTGGCGAACACCACGATCATATGGTGTGCACGCAAACCGGTCGGGTTATCGAATTTCACAATGACGAAATTGAGAGCATTCAAACCCGCCTTGCGGCGGATCAGGGATATGACATTGTCGGTCATAGTCTGGTGCTCTATGTGCGACCCAAGCGTAAACCTTAACGCTTAAACTAACTATATAAGGTGCTGGCTAAGGTACTGGTTAAGGTGCTGGCGACAGCGCCGCGTATTGTATTTGACGAGTCCGCAGCCGCGGTTCAGCGAAGGAGAAATGAGTGGAAGATATCAGTTTACAGTCAAAAATAGACGTTTTGACCGAAGAGCAGGTGATGATTCAGGACAGCGCGGTGGCGTTTATTTCTCGCGATCAGGAATTAAAAACGGTGCGCGCCAATCGCTTCAAGCAACCTGGGTACGATAGTAATACCTGGCAGGAAATGGCGGATTCGGGCTGGCTGGGGTTTTTATTGCCCGAGGAGTACGACGGCATGGGCCTCACATTTTCTGATTTGACGGTGCTGTTGATTCAGATGGGTAAAGGTCTGGTGCCAGCGCCGTATGTTGCCACGGTTGTGGTTGCGGCGGGCGCCGTAGCGGCGGGGGATAACGACGCCTACAAACGCGCCAGGCTGCCTGAGCTGGTGAGCGGCAAATGGAAACTGGCACTGGCGTGGCAGGAAGAGCGAGCCAGTATGGCCGTCACTGCCCGCAATGTGGTGTGTGACGGCGGAAAATTGCGGGGCCGCAAAGTATTTGTGCCCGACGCTGGCGGCGCTGATGAATTTATCGTCTCGGCAAAGACTCAGGATGGCACCGTCCTGTATGCGGTGGCGAAAGATGCGGCGGGCCTTAGCATCGAATACGAACAACGGGTGGATGGCGGTTTTTACGGACATCTAACGTTTGACAATACGCCGGTCGGTGCACAAGTAGCTGCGGCTGCTGATGCCGAACAGATACTGGAGCGAGTGCTGGATCAGGGGCGTGTAGCGGCCAGCGCGGAGTTGCTGGGGGTGATGACGCGCGCGCTGGAAATCAGCGTGGATTATATTTCTCAACGGGTGCAGTTCGACAAGCCCATTGGCAGCTTTCAAGTGTTGCAACATCGGGCGGTCGACCTGTTTGTGCTCACCGAAATTTCTCGCTCGGTGTTGTTGCAGACGGCGACCCTGTACGACTCGGACGCCGACGATAAAGCACGCGCGGTGGCGGCAAGTCAGGTCAAGGCGCGCTGTTCGGATGCTGCGCTTACCGTGGGTAAGGACGCCATTCAGTTCCACGGCGGCATTGGCTATACCGACGAATGTAATATCGGTTTGTATCTGAAAAAGGCAATGTATCTTTCGTCCTGGCTCGGCAATGCCACCAGCCACCGTAAACGCTACGCAGAGTTAGTACTCTGAGCACCAGACAGCTTGAGGTTTAATGATTACATGACAGACTACAACAGCATGAGTGACAACGATTTTCGTACCATGGTGCGCGAATGGTTGAAGGAAAATTATCCCGACAAATTGCGCTTTTTGCCGCATCGCATGCACTGGGACGAGTGCGGCGACTG
>JBFJKD010000143.1:0-5930 GCA_041635095.1 Porticoccaceae bacterium | reverse complement strand
GTCGCGACATAGAGTAGAGGCCGTAAATGAGTACATTTGTTCTGGTACACGGTGCCTGGCACGGTGGTTGGTGCTGGCACAAGATCGTCCCTTTGCTGGAAGGTGCCGGACACCGGGTGCTGGCCCCCGATCTGGCAGGTCTCGGCGTGGACAGAACTCCGGTACAGGGTATTGTCCTCGAGCAGTGGGTGGAGGACATCGGTGCTTTGCTGGCCCTGCAAAGCGAGCCGGTGGTATTGTTGGGCCACAGTCGTGGCGGCATGGTCATTAGTCAGGTGGCCGAACGCTGGCCAGAGCGGATTCAGAAACTGGTATTCCTGTGTGCGTTTTTACCGCGCAATGGGGAGTCATTACTACAACTGCTGACGGAGGATGGCACCTCGGGCACCCTTGCCACTCGCGTGCCGTCCGCGGATGGCAGTTACCTGACCATCAAACCGGACGCGCTGGCCAATCTGTTTTACAACTGCTGCTCATCAGAGGATGTCGCTCTCGCGCGTGCCTTGCTGGTTGCAGAGCCCAGCGCTCCCCTGGGAACGCCGGTGGTATTGAGCGACGGTTGCTACGGGCAGGTTCCCCGAGTGTATATCGAATGCCTGCAGGACCATGCTCTGCCGATTGCGTTTCAGCGCAAGATGCAAGCCGCGTCGCCATGTCAGGCGGTGTGGACGCTGGACACGGACCACTCACCATTTTTATCACAGCCCCAGGAGTTGACGGCACTGCTGTTGAATATTGCTGGATCCGCTTGATCGCAACGGCCCCGGTTTCCAATTGGGCTGGGGGAAATCAGGAAACACCTCTGGTCAGTAAATCTTTAGCGATGCTACTGATGATGTTATGCACCTTAACTGCACTCCCGGCGCGGGCTGAAGCAGAGTTGCCCGCGATAGTCGACATCAAGCGCATGTCCATGGACACGGCGCTACGCATGGCCGCCGCTGCGGTTGCACGCTGCTGGAAGGGGTGCAGGTGGGGGTGACTGTGGTGGACAGGGGCGGTCATCCGCAGGTGGTGTTGCGCGACGTGCTGGCGATGGATTTGACCCTGGAGATGAGTCGCAAAAAGGCGTACACCGCGATGTCGTTTAATGCGCCGACATCCCGCCTGGAAGTGCGCGCCGAGTCGCCTCTCGCCAATCACGATACGCTGATGTTTTCCGGTGGCGGGGTGCCGGTAACCGCAGCTGGTTCTATCGTCGGTGGGATTGGTGTCAGCGGTGCCCCCTCTGGGGAAATGGATGAAATCTGTGCCCAGGCGGGCATTGATGCTGTCGCCGAGGATCTGGAACGGAGCGCCATGTGAGCGGCGGTTGCCATTCATACACGGTTGGCAACAAAAGAATTCGACCAAAAAAAACCAGGAAAAAACCTATGAAACTAGCATCGCCAAGAATCGAACCGTTGCGCGAATCCGAGTGGAGTGACGCGCAGCGCAAGCTACTGGAACCAGTGAAGAAAGAGGGGCAGTTTTACAATGTGCTCGGCACCCTCAGTCGGCATATCGACGCGGCAGAAAAATTCTGGGTGTGGGCCAACCACGTGATGGGCAAGACCTCCACTATCGGGGCGCGGGAACGGGAGTTGCTGATTCTGAGGGTCGGCTGGCTGTGTGACGCCGAATACGAATGGGGTCAGCACGTCCTGTTCGGGCGCAAGGAAGGCTTAAGCGAGGCAGAGATTGCACGTATCAAGGAGGGGCCTGAAGCGCCGGGCTGGGATACTTTCGACGGGGCGTTGTTGCGCGCCGCAGATGAACTTCACGACGATGCGTTTATCAGTGACGCCACCTGGGCGGCGCTGCGCACCCGCTACAGCGACGTACAGATGATGGATGTGGTGTTTGCGGTCGGGCAGTACCATCTGGTGTCGATGGCACTAAACAGTTTTGGTGTGCAGCTGGACAGGGGCGTTACGGGGTTCTGAATAAATTTATTGGGAGCCGGTGGGTCAGGGTATATCTGGATCCTGCTGAAACTCGACCGTGTTGCCAGCCGGGTCGCAGGTAAAAATAAACCCCGCGACGCGGTCGTAGGCGACACCCTGGGCCGCGAGATGTCGTTCCGTATCATCAATATTTTCCACATAAAATGCGGTATGCGGGCCCATTGGATCGCAGTTGGTGTGGGTAATTTGACCGAGCATGCCGGACGCTTTGGCCGACGCATTGCGTTCGATCACGTGTATCTGGCCGTTGGGGAACTGCATCCAGAACCCCGGAATCAGTTCATCGTAGTGTTCCGGCAGGTCGCGCTTAACCGTTGTGGTGCCCAGTACTTCTGAGTAAAAATGGGCCATCTCCGCCAGGCGGGAGTGGCTGTTTACCGCGCTATGGTTGATACGGGTGATTTTCATGCACACCTTGTCCCGTTTGGGATGGTCGTCAGCTGCGGCCCTACGGGCGCACAGATATCAGGGCGGATATCGGTTACGGGTAATTGTCGGTCACAAATTTTTGCCAGGCTCGCCACCGCTCGGGATGGTATTTGTACTTGGGGTGATCGTAGGCCGCGACGTAAAAAACACTGCCGTTGCTAGCGCCCGCCGCTGAGCCGATAAACGTCATTTCCTTTTCGTACATGGACTTTTGTTCTGGTGGCACCTGTTTGGCTGCAGCGGCTGACCACAATCCGGCGCTACGCATCTGGTCGATAATCGTCTGCGCATCGGCGCCGCTAAGGCCCCACCCGGCGCACAGATACAGGCTGGCGTTGGCAGCATCGCCGCCATCGAAATACAGATGAAAGTTTTTGATTAATGCACTGCCTGATATCGCCATGGTAAAGCCTCCATTCTCCGTTGTAAGCTCGATGCATTGTAGGCGCTTGCGGATCAGTTGCCAGCCCGGTTGTGGGTTAACTTGTTGTGCCTAAATATTTTGCGTGTAACCCTCGGTGCCAATGGCCCGGCTATTATTCAACTCGCTAATTTCCTCCTGACTAAAACCCCACTCTGCCAGTGCTTCGTCTGTATGCGCCCCAAACGCCGGGGGCGGAAACTGAATGGCTCCCGGAGTCCCTTGAAACACGGGCGCCGGACTGGGCTGCTGCACATTCTTGACGGTCTGAAACCCGTTGCGATCAACGTTGTGGGGGTAGCTCATGGCCTCCTCGAAGTTTAGTACAGGGGACACGCAGGCGTCGGTATTTTCAAAGATGTCGCTCCACTGATCGCGGGTCTTGCTGACAAAGGCTGCGCCGATTTGGCGTTGCATTTCGGGCCACAGGTGTTGGTCGCGATGATTCTTCCACTGGCTTGCATCGATGCCGAGCGTTGCCATGGCGATATCGAAAAATTTACGCTCGATGGCGCCAATGGCCATATACAGGCCGTCTGCGGTTTTGTAGGTCCCGTAAAAAGGCGCGCCTCCGTCCAGCATATTGGATTCCCGCTCCAGCACATAGGCGCCTTCCTGCAGCAGTCCAAACATGCCTGCTGCCAGATAGGCCGAGCCGTCGCACATCGCCGCGTCTACCACCTGGCCGACGCCAGTGTTACGTGCGCAGATAATGGCCGCGAGGGTCCCGAACGCAGAGAACATGGCGCCGGCACCCATATCGGCCACCAGATTCAGCGGCGGCACAGGGCGCCCCTCTTTTGGGCCGATAGCCGCGAGTACGCCCGTGATAGAGAGGTAATTGATATCGTGTCCGGCGGATTTTGCCAGTCGACCGGTTTGGCCCCAGCCGGTGGTACGGGTCAATACCAGTTTGGGATTGCGGGCCAGCAGTACGTCCGGGCCGAGTCCCAGCTTTTCCAGGGTTCCGGGGCGGAATGGATCGAGCACCGCATCGGCATTTTCCACCAGCTTTAATATCACGTTTTTCGCCGCCGGATGTTTCAGGTCGATGGCGACGGATTTGCGGCCACGGCGCTGAATATCATAATCCTGACCTCTGGGGACCCCCAGCCCCGACGGCGTTGGGCGATCGAGGCGCAGCACCGTTGCACCCGCATCCGATAGCAGCATACTGCACAGGGGCCCAGGGCCAATGCCTCCAAACTCAATGATTTTGGTGCCGGATAGCGGGCCGCTGGCCTGAAACGGATGACGGGTGCTCATAGGTAATTCCTCAAAGCGGTGGATTGCAATTAGCCCATAGGGATCAAGGCGGGTATCTTGTAGCAAAAGTTCTGTACCTGCTCACGCCTGTGACGCCCTGTCGCTCAGCGCCTGTATCCTTCGCCACTGTGCAGCGCTGACCGGTTGAATGGACAGGCGACCCTGTTTGAGCAGTGTCATGTTGGCCAGCACAGCTTGTTTTTTAATGGTTTGCAATGTAATCAGGCGCGGAAATTTTTCGACTAAACGAATATCCACGCAAAACCATCTGGGACTTTGTGGATTAGCCTTAGCATCGTGGTACGCACTGGTGAGATCAAACTGGGCGGGGTCAGGGTAGCCGGATCTCACTACCTGCGCGATCCCGGCCACCCCTGCCGGTTTACAGCTGGAGTGATACACCAAAATCTGGTCGCCAATCTGTACCTCGTCGCGCAGCAGATTGCGCGCCTGGTAATTGCGAATCCCATCCCAGCGCGCGATCCCCTGGGGCGCCGCCGCCAGATCGTCGATGCTGTACTCGCCGGGTTCGGTCTTGAATAACCAGTGGCGCATAGGATGCCGTCGAATCCGTGCCCGTGCCGGTCGCACACCTCCATGGAGCGCGACCGGTAAACCTCAGTGGTGATGCCCGCCGGGGCCATGTACATGACCGTGTTGCAGTTCTTCTTCTGTGGCGTCGCGTACTTCTTCCACCGATACATCGAAATTCAGCGTCTCGCCAGCCAGGGGATGATTGCCGTCCACGGTAACCTGTTCGTCGTCTATATTCGTGACCACCACGGTCAGCGGACCGCGTTCGGTCTGGGCGTTAAAGCGCATGCCAATTTCGATGACCGTGTCTTCGGCAAAGGCGTCGCGGGGCACTTTCTGGACCATCTCTTCAATGATTTCACCGTAGCCATCCTGAGGTTCGATACGGGCGGTAATCTTGTCGCCGGCCTTTTTGTCGGTTAGCGCCTGCTCCAGTCCGGGGATAATGTTGCCCGCCCCATATAGAAAGGTTAGCGGTTGCTGCTCAGCGGACGAATCCAGTACGGTGCCTTCGTCATCGGTCAATGTGTAGTGAATAGCGACCACTGCGTTGGGTTTAATAAGCATAGTGGCAATCTCCCGGTTTTGATAAGGCCGCACATTATGGGTGATGCGCAGCGGGGTCTCAAGGCGGGCTAGCGGATGATCTTGATCCATGCCCCGGCCTGGGGCTCACCCACCGGGTAGGCATCGTTGATCAAACGCAGATCGTCCTCGCCGTTTTTACCGAGATTAAGACGGCGTGCGAGCTCGGCGTAGGTGGCTCCGGGTAGTGCCTTGACGTAGTGAATACTGCGCGCCTCCTGCGCGGCCAGGGCGCGACGGGACAGGGGACGAAACGATTGCACGATGCCCATATAGACCTTGTCATCAACCTCACTCAGCGTCCGGTTGTGCGCGCCGTCAGCGCGGGCAACACCGCTAAACACAAATGCCCCGCGTCCGTAGTACAGCACCGCGAGGCGCTGTTCCGGCGCGTTGTTGCGCGCCGCTACCACGCCGCTATGGCCGGGCATTCGGGCCTGCACAAACGGCTGGGATTTTTTGAGCAAGGGAATGCCGAGGGTGTTTTTGATAAATTGCTGCGGGCTCTGGGTGGTGCGGCGTTTGATTTGTAGCGTCAAGGCCAATTCCTGGTCCGCTGACCGACCGCGAATTTCGTTGTTGTCCTCCACAAATTGCCAACCGGCCGGGTAGTCGAACTGAAAGCCATAGCGCCGGTGATAAAAACGGTTTTCGATGGGTGCGCCAGTCTGGATATTTTGTCCCCAGACCAGCCCCTCGCTGGCGATACGAAACTCGTTGATATTGCGTTCGCCAGCCGCAGATGCGGT
>JBFJKD010000142.1:0-5931 GCA_041635095.1 Porticoccaceae bacterium | reverse complement strand
GCGATGCAAACCCGGGAGCAACATATTCGCCGCGAAAAGGCCAATTCCAATATATGCACGTCCCAGGTGTTGCTGGCGGTTATCAGTGCTTTTTACGCCGTGTATCACGGTCCCAGGGGCCTGCAAGTCATTGCCCGTCGCATCCATGCCCTAACCAATTTTTTGGCGGGCGGGCTCATCGCGATGGGTTACCAACTGAGACACGACACCTGGTTTGACAGCATTACCGTCGAAGTGGGTGCCCAGCGGGATGAACTCCTTGAGCGCGCTCGCAGCGCCCGTATTAATTTGTTTCCACGGGATCACTCTGCGCTGACGATCTGTCTCGACGAAACCTGCACTGCATCGCTGGTGGAGCAGCTGCTCGATCTTTTTTGCCCCGAGCAGGCCCGTCGCCACAGCCTGTCGGACACGACTCCTCAGCCCGGCCTGGCCGAGCATACATACCGCACAGATAGCGTGCTGACCCATCCGGTTTTTAACAGCTATCACAGCGAAACGGAAATGCTGCGCTATCTGAAACGCCTGGAAAACAAGGATATTGCGCTTACCCACAGCATGATTCCCCTCGGCTCGTGCACGATGAAACTCAATGCCAGCGCCGAGATGCTACCGGTCACCTGGCAACACTTTGCCGACGTGCATCCGTTTGCGCCCATGGAGCAGGCACAGGGCTACCGACAGTTATTAACCGAACTCGAAGAAATGCTGGCGGTCTGTACCGGTTACAGCGCCGTATCGCTGCAACCCAATGCGGGGTCCCAGGGTGAGTACGCGGGCCTGATCGCCATCAAGAAATATCACGCCAGTCGCGGACAGGCGCACCGCGATATCTGCCTGATTCCCTCCTCTGCCCATGGCACTAATCCCGCCACCGCCCAGATGGTGGGTCTGCATGTGGTGGTAGTGCGCTGCGACAGCGACGGCAATATCGATATCGACGATATGCGCGCCAAAGTCACAGCCCACAGCACCCATCTGGCGGCGTTGATGGTGACTTACCCCTCGACCCACGGCGTGTTTGAGGAAAACATCGTAGATCTGTGTGATTTGATCCACGCGCATGGCGGCCAGGTGTATATCGACGGCGCCAATCTCAATGCCATGGTGGGCATCGCGGAACCGGGACGCTTCGGTGGCGATGTTTCACACCTGAATCTGCATAAAACGTTCTGTATTCCCCACGGTGGCGGCGGCCCGGGCATGGGGCCTATCGCCGTGCGCGCCCATTTGGCGCCGTTTTTACCTGCCCATCCGTTGCAGCAAATTCCCGGCACCCATAGTGAGAATGGCACGGTCTCGGCTGCACCCTGGGGCTCCGCGGGAATTTTGCCCATCCCCTGGATGTATATCACCATGATGGGCGCGTCGGGGCTGAAAAGAGCTTCCCAGGTGGCGATCCTTAACGCCAACTACATTGCCGCGAAACTCGCGGATCACTTCCCGGTGCTGTATTCCGGGCGCAACGGCCGGGTAGCTCACGAGTGTATTATCGATATTCGCGAACTCAAAGAAGCCAGCGGCATCAACGAGGAAGATATCGCTAAACGCCTGATGGATTACGGTTACCACGCTCCCACCATGTCCTTTCCGGTACCGGGAACATTGATGATTGAGCCGACCGAAAGCGAGTCGCTGGAGGAACTCAATCGCTTCGTCGCCGCCATGATCGGCATTCGCCACGAAATTGAGTAGGTGGCCAACGGCACCTGGGATCGCCTCGACAACCCCCTTAAACAGGCTCCCCATACCTTGAATGATCTGCTTTCCGAAAATTGGGAAAGACCCTACAGCAGAGAAATCGCGGCTCGCCCCGCGCCCTGGCTACACACTGCGAAAGTGTGGCCGACGGTTAACCGCATCGACAATGTCTACGGCGATCGCCATCTGGTGTGCACCTGCCCGCCGATGGGTGATTACTTGAAAGACTAGCGGTTTGAATAAGCAGTCATGCCTGACCCCGTCACGGTTAGGTGAGGGATTTCCAGAATACAGGGTACTTTACCGGGAGCAACTAATAGGCTTTAATCGTTTGCCGTATCTATACTCAACCAAGCCTGTTATCTACCCTGTCTGCGGTGATAGCGAGGAAACCAACCATGGCTCAAACAGCGCAAATCAAAGAATTTGTAGCACCCCAAAATGACACACAGCGTGTATTTATGCAGCAAAAAGCTGCCTATCGCGCTAACCCCTACCCCAGTTATGCCCAACGGATGGACAGCCTCGCCAAACTGGAGGCCTTAATCCATGACAACGCGGATGCCATCGCCGCTGCCATCTCCAGGGATTTTGGCCACCGCAGCGTGATCGAAACCAAGCTGGTGGAAATCTTCAGCAGCCTGTCCGGTATACGAGATGCCCGCAAAAAGCTCAAAAAGTGGATGAAACCCCAGAAGCGCCACGTGTCCATTCTATTTGCAACCGGCAAAAACCGGGTGTTGCCTCAGCCCAAGGGACTGGTGGGCGTCGTCACCCCCTGGAACTACCCGTTGTTTTTGAGCATTGGCCCCATTGTCAGCGCCCTCGCCGCTGGCAATCGGTGCATGGTTAAACTGGCCACGAACTCGGACAACCTGTGTCGTCTCCTACAAAAATTGTGCGCCGAGGCCTTTGGCGACGACCTGGTGGCATTTTTGCCCGGCGTACGCGGTTCGGAGTTCACCTCATTGCCCTTCGACCATATTATTTACACCGGTTCTGCCGAGAGCGGTCGCACTGTGATGAAAGCCGCGGCGGAAAATCTGTGCCCGGTAACCCTGGAGCTGGGCGGCAAGTCGCCCACCATCGTGTGCGATGATTTCGATCTCAAGGAAGCGGCGCAACGACTGTTGTACACCAAATTTTTAAATGCAGGCCAGACCTGTATCGCACCCGACTACCTGTTTTTGCCGGAAGGCAAAGTAGACGAATTCGTCGCACACGCCAAACGAATAGTGGGTGGACGCTATCCGGACATAGATGAACCTAGCTATACGTCGGTGATCGACGGGCCATCATTTACGCGTTTGCGTGAAACCCTGGACGATGCAGTTAACAAGGGTGCGACAGCGATTAAACTGGTGGATGGAAATTTCAACAGCGAACTGCGCAAATTTCCACCGCATCTGGTGGTCAACGTCTCCCAGGACATGCGTTTATTGCAGGACGAAATTTTTGGCCCACTGCTGCCCGTTATGACCTACCGCTCCCTCGATGAGGTGCTCGATTATATCAACCAGCGCGACCGCCCTCTGGCGTTATACGCCTTTACCCACAACAAACAAATTCAGGCGAAGATTGTACACAACACCATGTCCGGCGGCGTATTGTTCAACAACTGCGTGTTTCACGCGTTGCAACACGACCTGCCCTTTGGCGGCGTGGGCGCCAGCGGCATGGGCCATTATCACGGCTACGAGGGTTTCCTGGAATTCAGCAAACTGCGCCCGGTCTTCAATTTCCCCAAATTTGGCAAGCCCGATCTGTTTTATCCTCCCTATACCCGCGCCCATGAAAAACTGTATAGCCTGCTGAACAAGTTCAAGCTGTGACGCCGGCTCGGGGTTTGCGGGAAGAAGGACGCTGCCCGCGCAGCACTCTGATTTCTCCTCACGGAAAAAGCTGAGGCTGGACATCCACGCTACGGATGTCGCTCACCTCCCGAAGATCCGCGAACCGCACGCCAACGCCCAACAAACGCACCGGTCTGGCACCACGCAGCCAGGCCTCCGCACACAACCGGCTATAGAATTCAGAGTCAACCTGACCAGCGCCGCGTTCAATCGTGGTAATACTGAAGTTATCAAAACGTATTTTTAGAAATTGTTTGACGACGGTGTAGCTGTCGTCTACTCGTGCGAGTCGTGTGATCAGACCATCCACCAGCGCGGGGATTCTACTGAGGCATGCGGCGCTGTCCGCGAGATCGACGTCATAGGTCTGTTCGATACTTAACGATTTTCGGCGTCGGTCGGGAACCACATCACGGCTATCGACACCTCTACACAATTGATACAGCCGTTCTCCCATGGCACCAAATTTATCCAGTAACGTTGCCAATTTAACCGTACGCAGATCTGCGCAGGTGATGACACCCAGTTGCGCGAGCTTTTTTTCCGTCGCCTCACCCACGCCAAATATTTTTCGCACCGGTAGCATGCGCACAAAATCATCCGTCCGATCTGGTGTAATAACAAAAAGTCCATTGGGCTTACGCCAGTCGCTGGCGATTTTGGCCAGAAATTTGTTCTCGGCAATACCCACCGAAATGGTAATACCCGTGGTTGTGGACACTCGCGCTCGAATTTCTTCGCCAATTAACGTGGCACTGCCCCGATGCTGAGTGCAATCCGTCACATCGAGAAAGGCTTCATCCAGGGACAACGGCTCAACTTTCTCCGTGTAATCACAAAAAATGGTCCGGATTTGTCTGGCGACTTGTTGATATTTAGCAAAATTGGGAGGGATCACTACCAACGAAGGACACAGACGCAGCGCACGCCCCGTCGGCATTGCCGAGCGTACACCATAGTCCCGAGCGAGGTAGTTACAGGTCGCTATGACGCCCCGTTTATGCGCCGCGCCACCCACTGCCAATGGCACATCCCGTAGCGTCGGCTCATCGCGCATTTCAACCGCAGCAAAAAAACAGTCGCAGTCACAGTGAATAATTTTTCGTGTTTTTGACAGCGCAAGAGACATTATTTACCACCACCAACAGTTGGCGGTGCGCCCCGGAGATCAACCCGCGACGCTATTGCGCACGGCGCCAAGCTGCTCGTTGAGTTGCTGTAATCGTTCAGCATAGTATCGCGCCTGGCCAACCAGAGACTCCAGTTCCGCCTGAGTACCCAGCTTTCCGCTGAACGGCAATATATCGTACGCGGCGCGCATTTTAACGCCACCCACAGTGCGCGATTGGTGCTGATCATTGCGCCAGCGCAACACGTGCACCATCTGACGGTAAACAATCAGTTTAGTCTGCAACGTTACCAACTGGTGATTATGTAAATTCTGAAAAATACTGAAGTCGGTAGCAAACACCTGTGCTTCCCGCACCTTGTCCGGGGCGCGTATGTAGGCCGTGCGCGGCCTCCCCAAAATCACCGCAGTTTCACCAAAAACCTCGCCGGGCATTAGTGTTCCGAGCACCACCTCGCCACGATTGTCGGCACAAACTTCCAGAGCGCCCTTCATCAAAAAATAAATATATTGATCACTATCCCCCTGATTCATTAAAAATTCACCAGGCTGCAGATCCACAAACCGCGAGTTGAAAATCAGCGTGCGAAACTGACTTTCATCATTTTTACGGATTTCCTTAAAATAATGTAACGGCGATAATTTTCGCGCTAGCTCCTGGTCACCGAATACTGTCGCTCGTTTTATCTGCATTTTCATTCCCCACATATCGGCGACCAACACCGGCCTGCACTGTACTGATCACAACCGGCGCGATCAAACGCAGCAGCCAGAAAAGTCCTTGGCCAATTTTAACATTTGCACACGACCATGCCCGCGACCTGTTCAGCGACGATCACTACGCCCGAGCGCGAACATAGTCTGACAACTTGTTTTCCGATAACCATCATACCCGGTATGCACGCCGTTGTGACCGTGGCGTAACGGCAACTGGTGCCCCTCACTCGGCGCTGATTCGCGCCGCCCGTGCTACGGTGATACCGCTTGAATTCAAGCTGCGGCAAAATTGACAGTCAAACTATAAACACGGGGCTAACGTTTTATTTGAGTCCTAACCCAAAAACCGATGCCCCGAAGACATTACCCGGCAACTACCACCCATATCTTGTGTTTTTTTAGAAATCTCACATACCGGCGTACCATCAAGTGCTCATTCGGCAAAACCGACCAAAGATAACGATGACGAGGCCACCCATGGCCGTTCAAAAAGTGTTGTTAGTAGATGATTCTCCAGCCGACCCGCGGCCG
>JBFJKD010000141.1:0-5950 GCA_041635095.1 Porticoccaceae bacterium | reverse complement strand
GGTTTAGACTGAGTTTGGGTGACACGGGTTTGGGAATGCTACGCAGTAGTGAAACAGGAAACTAATTACTTGCGCGAGATGGTGTTTGTTAAGTCCTCTTCGTGAAAAAGGTGGTATCAAATTTTCTGCTTGAGCCGCTCGTTGAACCCTGACCAGGGCAACCGCGCCGTGAATGCGCAGGGATTAGGTACCCGTTAATTTAACGGGTGTAATTTAACGGGTGGCATTTATCGATCGATTGTCGCCGTGTGCTGACACTGCGGCACATCGGGCAGCAGGCGGATCAGTTCCTTCTTGACCACGGCATAGCACTCGCACACGCGGGTCTCCAGTCCGGGCCGATCAAGTACGGCGATGTGGCCGCGGCGATAGCTGATAAATCCGGCACGCTGTAATTTGCCGGCCGCCTCTGTGATGCCTTCCCGGCGCACCCCCAGCATGCTGGCGATCAGCTCCTGCGTCATGATTAACTCATTGCTCGACAAGCGATCGAGGGTCAATAACAACCAGCGGCACAGTTGTTGCTCTATAGAATGATGCCGATTACAGGCACCGGTCTGCATCATCTGGGTAATCAGCGCCTGGGTGTAACGCAGCAGCAAGCGTTGCAGGAAGTCGTTGCGTTTGAATTCCTGCAACAGCTTGCTGCGCTCCAGCAGGTATGCGTGACCTGCGGTCTGCACTACCGCCGAGCTTGACGTCGACTCTCCGCCCATAAACAGAGAAATGCCGACGACGCCCTCATGTCCCACGCCCGCGATTTCGGCCGATGCACCGGACTCCATGACATAGTGCAGCGACACGATAGAGGTGGTGGGGAAACAGGCATGCTGCAATTTGTCGCCAGGTTCATAGAGAATTTTCCCGAGGGGCAATGGCATCAATTCCAGATGCGTCGCCAAACGCTCAAAATCCGTCGGCGGCAATGCGGCGAGCAGATGGTTTTGATACGGATGATGGGGCTGCGGCATGGTGAGCTACTGGAGTTCCATGTTCTAATTTTTAGCCGTGGTTTCCACGCCGATGCCGCGGTAACCGATGAAGCGGGAGGATTGGTTGAACATCGGCTCGCCGCTCACCCGAAATTGTTGTTGCGAACCATCGATATTGACGCGGCTGAATGCAAAATCCAGGAATGGCTGCCGGGCTGCAATCTTTGTCTGTAGCAAGTCCCGTTCCGCTTCGTTCCAACCAGTTACATCAACACCGCTTGCCTTTCCCTCCAGCGTATCGACCCGAATTCCGAGCATCTCCAGCACGGGGCCGGAAACCTTGGTGAAGTTCCCGTTTTCATCCTGCTCCCAATACCAGTCGGAAGCCAGTTCGGTCAGGCTGCGATAACGCGCTTCGCTTTCGCGCAGTTCGGCGGTCCGCTCCTGCACCGTCTGTTCCAGTAGCCGGTTGAAATTTTCGAGTTGCTTGTACAGTAGCCGTACTTCGAGCATATTGTGGATGCGTGTCCTGACTTCGACCAGGTCGAACGGCTTGCTGATGAAATCCTTGGCGCCGGCCTGCAACGCGCGCAGTTTGTGAGCCGGCTGGGCGGTG
Organism: Porticoccaceae bacterium; assembly: GCA_041635095.1. Classification (GTDB taxonomy): domain Bacteria; phylum Pseudomonadota; class Gammaproteobacteria; order Pseudomonadales; family Porticoccaceae; genus JBFJKD01. The sequence goes on along the minus strand of JBFJKD010000141.1, from coordinate 4,402 downwards.
AGCACAATGACTGGAAGGTAACGGTCCGCGTCGTTGGTCTTGAGCCCCTCCATCACCTGGAAGCCATCCATGCTGGGCATCTGCAGGTCGAGCAGGATCAGATCGTAGCGGTTTTTGCGATGCAGCGCGCAGACCTCCTGTGAATTCATGGTTGAGGCAACGCAGGTGTAGCCAGCCTCACTCAGTAATTGCTCAAGCAGACTGACATTGGACTCCTGATCGTCGACAATCAGGATGCTGGCATCGAGAATATTGGGCGCACCGACCGTCATACGATTTTCTCTTTCTTTGCGCGGGTGAATTGCGTTTCCGCGAATTTTAGCACCACGTCCAGTGTCTCCATAAATTCGTTGACCTTGATCGGTTTAGTGAGGTAGTGGAAAAATCCCGCGGCCAGGCCTTTCTCTATATCGCGTGGCATGGCATTCGCACTGAGGGCAATGACGGGAATATGTGCAGTGGCAGGGTCCGCACGCAGGATTTTCAGTGCCTGAATACCGCTGACGCCGGGCAGATTGATATCCATCAGGATGGCGTCTGGCAGGGAGGCGCGCGCCATTTCAACGCCACGGTTGCCATCCCTCGCACTCAGTAGATGGATATCGGGACAGCGCGCGATGAGATCCTCGACCAGCATCAGATTGGCCGGATTGTCCTCCACATAGAGCAGCGTCCGCACCCGCCGGTCGGCATGAACCTGCACTGGGGCGGCAGCCGTGAGTTCGGCGGCGACAGATTGTGGTTCCTCCGTCAAGTTCAAGTCTATCCAGAACACACTGCCCATTCCGACGGAGCTTTGCACGCCAATTTCACCCTTCATCAGTTCGACCAGCCGCTTGCTCACCACCAGTCCGATGCCGGTACCTTCCTCGATACCGGTCTCTTTTCCAAGGCGATTGAACGGTTGAAAAAGCTGTGTCAGTTTATCTGGAGTCAAACCTTCGCCGGTGTCCTTGACGCAAATGCGAATGCGCCCCGGGGTGTTCGTTATATAGTCCACGACGACGGACCCACCTGCCCGGTTGTATTTGATCGCGTTGGAAAGCAGGTTGATGAGAATCTGCTTCACCCGCGTTCGGTCGGCTTTGACAAAGTAGGGGATGTCGAACTGGGGAAAGGTCATGTGGATGTTGCTGTTTTGCGCCTGTGGTTCGATCATGGCCTGACATTCACGCACCACCTCGTTAAGCGATATCGATTCCAGCGACAACGGCAACTTTCCGGACTCGATCAACGCGAGGTCGAGAATTTCGTTAATCAGTTCCAGCAGGTACCACCCCGCCTTGAGAATTTGTTCGATGCTGCGCTGCTGGGAGAGCGTCGGCGACGGCGTACCGGATTCCATCAGCTGGGCAAAACCGAGGATCGCACTGAGTGGCGTGCGCAACTCATGGCTCATGCTGGACAGGAAATCCGATTTCGCGAGGTTGGCTTTTTCCGCAACGGCCATGGCCTCGTTCAGATCCAGCTGGGCCTGCTTGCGCACCGAATTGTCGGTGCCGATCAACAAATATCCGATAATGTCGTCGTAATCATCGCGCAGGGCGGTAATCGACACGATAGCCGGAAAGCGGCTACCGTCCTTGCGGATATAGGTTAATTCATAGCTGTCCTCGATCTTACGCGACGCCTTGAATGCCAGGGCTTCGAAGCCCGGCGTAATCGGGGTTCCGAGCTCGAGGCTCAGTGCCTGCGCGCGCGCCATCACTTCCTGCGGATCGTGAATGTCGCTGGGGTTGATTTTGTTTACGACTTCGGCGGCGCAGTAACCCAGCATGCGCTCGGCGCCAACGTTGAATAACTGAATAATACCTTTTTCGTCGGTGGCGATAATCGAAAAATTCGCGCTAGTGAGGATCGCGTTCTGCAGGGCACCCGTTTTAAGCAAGGCTTTCTGGCGTCGCACTTCGGTGACGCCGTCCGCCCCACCGACATTGCCAGCAAGTGTGGGATCGTTTCCTGTTTCGGACATGGCCGATTTCCGTGAAAAGCATGGAGCGATCTGGATCTGGAGGGGGAGCTGAACCTGTGGGGTCGGGAACGGAAGATTGCGACTCGGCGTTGCCTAAATAAAGCCGAGCTTCTCCCACGACAGCGGCTGACAATAGCACTGTTTGCGGTGGGCGTCCATGAGCAGTGGCAAGATATTGAGGCCTTGCTGGCTATAGACGTGCAGCGAAATAGTCGTCTGCCTGCACCGGTTCCTCAGGTGCGCCAGCCAGTTTTCTGGGCAGCAGCTTTTGCTGGCATCATGCCGCTACTGGTGGGGCTACGGATCCCAGGGTGATGCTACTTGCGATCAAGTGCGAGATTGGCGATGATTGACACGGCGGGGCAGGAGTCTCGCCACTCTCTTTAACACGTTAACAGAGAGTTCTTCAACATGGAGTGTCTCAGGACACAGGGAGTTTAGTTATGAAAACGTTACTTTTGTTCGTTCGTCTGGTATGTCTGATGGTGGTTCTCGGCGGCGGAGCTGTTGCCGCGACGGTAGCGAGCGCGGCCGAAGACCAGACTGCCCAACAGACGGTCAGTGCAGTCAATATCAACACCGCATCTGCCGAGCAACTGGAGACTGGATTAACTGGAGTTGGCGCGACCCGCGCCGCCGCGATTGTCGAGTATCGCGAGGCACATGGGCCCTTTACCAGCAAGGAACAGCTGCTTGAGGTCAAAGGAATAGGGCAATCGACTCTCGATAAAAATGCGGATGTAGTCACCCTGAACTAGTTGTGTAACCATACGGGTATTGCCCGCTAAGTCCGCTTGGTGCTCAGAAAGTCGCTATTGGGCATTTATTTAGAGTGGCCTAACCTAAGTAGTAACAAAAAAGGCCAACACCTCTCGGTGTTGGCCTTTTCCAATATTGGCTCCGCCTGCTGGACTCGAACCAGCGACCCAATGATTAACAGTCATTTGCTCTACCAGCTGAGCTAAGGCGGAATTATTAAGCGGCGCTATGGTATAACTGCCCCCGGAGTGAGTCAAGGCCAGAACCTCCTGAAAGCCGTTGCGGCTGTAGTTAATCAGGCGGTGTGCAAACCAATGACCATGCTCTAAGCTTACAGGTTGAAGTCGTGTCCCTCGAGAGTCCAAATGAGTAAGCCTTTTCGCTGCGTCAGTCCGTTTTCTCCCGCGGGTGATCAGCCGTCTGCGATTGAACAGCTGGTCAGCGGACTGGAATCCGGTTTAAGCGCACAAACGCTGCTGGGCGTAACCGGGTCGGGTAAAACCTTTACTGTTGCCAAAGTGATCGAGCAGGTACAACGTCCTACCATCGTGCTGGCCCACAATAAAACCCTGGCAGCGCAGTTGTACGGCGAGTTTAAAGAATTTTTCCCGGATAATGCCGTCGAATATTTCGTCTCTTACTACGACTATTATCAACCTGAAGCTTATGTGCCGGCGTCGAATACGTATATAGAAAAAGACGCCTCGGTTAATCAACATATCGAACAAATGCGCCTATCGACCACCAAAGCGCTGCTCGAACGGCGAGATGTTATCGTGGTAGCAACGGTTTCGGCGATTTACGGGCTGGGGGATCCACAGTCGTATTTGCAGATGGTATTACATCTGGTGCGCGGTGAACGGATTGATCAGCGCCAGATATTGAGGCGTCTGGCAGAGCTACAGTACACGCGCAATGATATTGCTTTTCAGCGCGCCAACTATCGGGTACGCGGGGACGTGATCGATATTTTTCCGGCGGATTCGGACCGGGATGCAATTCGTATCGAATTGTTCGATGAAGAAATTGAAAATATATCGCTGTTCGATCCCCTCACCGGTGAAGTTTTCAAGCGTATGCCACGCACCACAATATATCCAAAGTCCCATTACGTAACGCCGCGACAAAACATCATCGATGCCATTGAACATATCAAGGTTGAATTGCAGCAGCGCCTTGAGCAGCTGCGCGCGAACGATAAACTGGTGGAGGCCCAGCGCCTGTCAGAGCGCACGCGTTACGATATGGAAATGATGCAGGAGTTGGGCTACTGCACGGGTATCGAGAACTATTCCCGCTATCTTTCGGGGAGAGAGCCGGGCGCGCCACCGCCAACACTATTTGATTACCTGCCAGATAACGCTCTATTGGTGATCGACGAATCACACGTGACGATTCCGCAACTGGGGGCCATGTACAAAGGTGATCGATCCCGCAAGGAAACATTGGTGGAGTACGGCTTTCGTTTGCCGTCAGCTCTGGATAACCGACCGTTGCGCTTTGACGAATGGGAACGTCTGATACCGCAAAGTATCTTTGTCTCGGCCACACCCAGCCGCTATGAGGCACAACACGCTCAGGCGCTGATTGAACAGGTGGTACGGCCCACCGGACTGGTCGATCCAGAAGTGCAAATTCTACCGGCTGCCACCCAGGTGGACAACGTGATGG
>JBFJKD010000140.1:0-6068 GCA_041635095.1 Porticoccaceae bacterium | reverse complement strand
TCTCGGTGTTCGGGACCTGGCGACGACCATCGAATTTTACGAACATCGCCTGGCCTTGCGCCGTATGAAGTCCCCGCTCGAATTGGCGTTTTTCACGCTCTGGCCACCTGGCGTCTACTGATCTGAAAACTATAGCGCCGACATACTTCGTCAACCCGGTCTGGTCATTCGTTCACGCCGTGGCACGCAATACCGTTCCCGAAAGCACATTGATTATATGACTGCGAACAGGTGTAGACTGAGTACGAGTCGTGAGGGTAACTGTTGGGAGAGCATACTCCACGATATCCAAAGCGGCGTAGTTAGAGGGTCTATTTTTTTTCGGAAATACCAATGTCTCAACGGAAGGAGAAGCGTTATGAATGAAATAATGGCTGGAACATCTATGTGGCCATCCGGGCCGCTGATGATGCTGTTTTTTGCAGCATTGATCATCGTGCCGTTTTGGTTCATCTTCAAAAAAGCGGGATACTCACAGTGGTTGAGCTTGCTGATGGTGGTGCCTATCGCCAATCTGGTCATGCTGTATTTCCTCGCTTTTTCAGACTGGCCGCAGCGGCGAGAAAGTAAAATCAGGTAGGGGCGACCAAGCATAAGTGTCTTCTCACAGGTTTAGCTATACAACAGTATAATTGTCGTCTGCCGTGGGCGCGCTGAAACGCGTCCACTGAGTTAATGCCCTGTGTGTCAGTCAGAAAAGGGGGGGCATATATTACGTAGTCGAAACTAGCAGATCATTCAACGAAGCGTCGACGGACCTTGGGTCAGCGGTCACGCGTCTTGGCTTCGGGGTACTTCATATCCACGACCTGGGCGCCACACTGCGCAGCAAAGGCATCGTATTTGAGGAGGAGTGTAAGGTTTTCGAAGTCTGCAACCCGGGGCAGGCTGCAAAGGTTTTGTCCACCGATATGCGTCTGAACATGGCGTTACCGTGTCGTATCTCAGTTTTTGCGGAGAAAGGCAAAACGAAGATTGGCCTGATTAAACCAGGGCAAATGCTTGCGGCGTTATCGCAGGATGCAGCGTTAGCTCAAGTTGCCAAAGAGGTTGAGGAAAAGACCATGCAGATGGTTGACCAAGCGAGATGAATTTTTTCCACCAAACAATGCCATGAACACCGACGCATTTGACGGCCCCTCCGGTTGCCCCAAACGCGCCGACTATGGCGGACGTTAGCGCGCCATTCGCGCCAAAATTTGAATAGCCCAAACAGCTGTAATTCCATTTTTATAGCCGATCACCGCAAGCTAAATCTTAAGCACCCGCACCGGATCGCTGCCGTCCCAATCGCGCGCGGCGTCTTCAATCATTAAAAACATGTCTTTAAACACGGCGTGGTTGTCCCATAGCTCCACGTAGTGGCCGAGGGCGTCGAGGGTATCAAAGTACACCAGCGGTGCGCCGCCCACGGTACAGGTAAAGGCTTCCTTGTGGCCAAGGGCGCGATAGTCGGCGATGGTGGCGGGGTAATCTTCCGGCATCAGGCCGGTGTGGTGCACGCCGATACGGCCAGCCTGCAAAAAGTCCCGGTACACGGATGGCGCGTGGTTGTGCTGGTAGATCAGTTCAATTTGCAGACTACCGCTATTGCCCAGCGCAATGGTCACGTCGGCGTCCCCTTCGGCGCCGTAATACTGCTGGTTCTCCAGGGGGCAATGCTCGAGCAAAAAAAACGGGCCGGCCTTGAGGATTTTGGTCCAGTAATTGAGGGATGCTTCTATATCGGTGACGACGTAGGCGAGTTGGCGCACGGTTCCGAGGGGCTGAGTCATGAATGTCTCCCAAAAGTTTTGTTATCAGGTAGTCAACGTATCACTGCAAGATATTTTTGCTCCCAATTTTTGTGCAAAAAAAAGGAGCGCCAGGGCGCTCCTTTTATCGTTGACGGGTGCTGATCACCTACTGGTCAAACACGCCCATCCTGCCTTCCTGCAGATTGATAACAACGGATTTGGTGATGGTGTAGTGTTCGAGCAGCGCGTGACAGAACTCGCGACCGTAACCGCTTTGTTTGTAGCCGCCGAGGGGCATGCCCGAGACCAGGTTGTAGTAGCGGTTGACCCACACAGTGCCGGTTTGCATGGCTTTGGATATACGGTGGGCACGGGTTAGATCCTTGGTCCACAGGCCGCCAGCAAGACCGTAAACCGAATCGTTGGCCTGGCGCAGCATGTCGTTTTCGTCGCTCCAGGTCAGGGCGCAGGTGACCGGGCCGAAAATTTCTTCCTGGGCGATGCGCATATTGTTGGTGACATTGCTAAACACCGTGGGGCGAATAAAGTTGCCGGCGTCCAGGTCGCCCCCCGTTGCCCGCCCGCCGCCGGTTACCAGCTTGGCGCCTTCCTGTGGTCCCAGCTCCAGGTAGCCGCAGATTTTGTCGCGCTGCATGACGGACGCCTGGGGACCGAGTTGTGTTGCCGGGTTGGTGGGGTCGCCAATGCGAATTTTTTCCAGACCGGCTTTGAATTTTTCCAGAAATTCCTCCTGGATGGATTCGTGCAAAAACAGCCGCGACCCAGCCAGACAAACTTCGCCTTTGTTAAACACGGTGGTCATCATGGCGCTTTCCACGGCGGCATCGATATCCGCATCGGCGCACACGATGTTGGCGGACTTACCACCCAGCTCCAGGGTTTGCGGAATAATATTGGCGGCGGCGTACTGAATAATGCGTTGCGCGGTGGGGCGCGATCCGGTGAAAGATACCTTGCGCACATCGGGATGGGTAACCAGCGCCTCGCCGACGTTGTGTCCGAAACCGGTGACTACGTTAACCACGCCCGGGGGAATCACGTCCTTCATTTCTTCGAAAAACTCGAGCACGCTCAGACACACGGACTCAGCGGGCTTAAGCACAATGGTGCAACCGGCCGCCAGGGCGGGCGCGATTTTGCAGGCCACCATCAGCAGGGGAATATTCCAGGGAATAATTTGCGCCACTACGCCGATGGGCTCGCGGTGCACAATGCCCAGTGCGTCGGGCCGATCAAAGGACTGGCCGTGCAACGTGTAGGCCGCGCCTGCGAACAGGTGAAACTGCTCGATGGCGTTGGGTAGATCGAAATACATGGACTCGGTGATGGGCTTGCCGTTGTTGAGGGTTTCGAGCAAGGCAAAATCCGCGGTGCGTTTTTCCAGTCGCCGCGCGATTTCAAACAAAATTTCCTGCCGCTGGCGGGGCGTGGAGTTGGCCCAGCCCGGCAGGGCCGCCGAGGCGGCGGCCACCGCCGTGATGGCGTCTTCCGGGGTGCCCGACGCAATCTTGGCCAGTACCGCGCCAGTGGCCGGGTTGTACAGGTCGATGGTTTCGCCACTGCTGCCCCCTACCCACTTGCCGTTAATGAAATGGCCGTATTCGCTTTTGTAGAGCGGCGAGCCGTCTGCTGTGGTGGGTGCGCCACCCGCTACTTGGTCCAACATACTGTATTCCTCCTGTAAAACCTGCTGACTGGTACTGCATACCAGTTGTTTGCTGGTGGGTTGGTAGTTACTATTGATTGGTTTATTATCTAATTCGTCAACTAATGTATGTCAAAGCGATCATGATCGCAATTATACCGGGGGGTAAACATGCCTAATACGCAGCGTGAGAAGGTAGTCAGGGATTTTTGTGGTGCTTGGGAACGGCTGGATGTCGACGCCGTGCTGGGTTACATGAGCGCCGATGCGGTGTACCACAATGTGCCGTTGCAGCCGTTGGTGGGTCAGCAGGCTATTCGCGGTTTTCTGGAAGGATTTTTCTCCCTCGCGACCAGTTGCCGCTTTGAGGTGCTAACTGTGGTGACCGATGGCAATCGTGTGGTCACTGAACGACTGGATAGTTTCGGCTTCCCCGATAAAGACCTTGATCGGCTGCCGGTGCTGGGTATTTTTGAGTTCGACGCCGATGGCAAGATATGTAGCTGGCGCGAGTACTTCGACCTGCAAACCTGGGTGGATAAAGGTGGCCCCGCCATCGCCTGATAGCACTAGTTAACCTGATGGAAACGCCGCTAACCTAATGGAAACGCCCCATGACTGATTCTCGACCCCTTATCGCCACCATGATCGGCGACCCCTGTGGTATCGGCCCGGAAGTTATTGCCAAGGCCTGGGCCTCGGGGGAAGCGCATCGTTATTCCCGCCCCGTACTGATCGGCTCCGCGCCGGTCATGGAGCAGGCCGTCAAGTTCGCCGGGCTCAATCTGCCGGTACGCACCATCGCTTCCGTCGACCAGATCAGCGATTCACCCGACGTGATCGAGATCATTGATTCGGGCAAGCTCGACATCAACGATATTACGCTGGGAGTGGATAACGCGATTTGCGGCAAGGTCTGTGCCGAGTGGTTGGGCGAGGCGGACAAACTGGCGCGATCCGGTGCGGTAGCCGGAACCATTATGGGGCCTATTAGTTCGGTGGCCATGAAAATGGCCGGTGTGCTGGATCAGGTGATTAATATTCAGCCCGGCATCAGTTATTTGTTCCTGGTTAGCGGGCCGCTGCGGGTGATGCACCTGACGGACCATATTCCTCTGCGTCAGGTGTGCGATCTGATCAAAAGCGACCTGGTATTTAGTGCCTTGCAAACCATGGATGCGCGGCTGCGGGAGTGGGGGCTGAAAAATCCGCGCATCGGCGTTTCCGGGTTTAACGCCCACGCCTACGGTGAAGAGGACGAACGGGAAATCGCGCCGGGGGTGGAGCTGGCCAAACAGGCGGGCATCAATGTGACTGGCCCAATTGCGCCGGACTCGATTTTCCGCCAGTGCATTGAGGGTAAATACGACGCGGTGTTGGCTATGTTCCACGACCAGGGACATATCGCCATTAAAACCTGGGGTTTCGTGGGCAACTGCGCACTGATAGTCGGCCCGCCGTATTTACATATGTCAGTGGCCCACGGCACTGCCTTCGATATTGTCGGCAAGGGAATTGCCAACCACGAAATGATGCAGTCCGCGATGATGCTGACCGGTAGCCTGGCCGCCGGCAAAGGCTTTATCAATACGGAAAAAACAGCGGGGTAAAGGACATGGCAGATACGAACGGCTGGACAGCAGGGGATTTTACCCGGGTACCCTATACGGTGTATCAGGACCTGGACGTGTACCGTCAGGAGCAGGAACTTTTGTTCCGCGGGCCGCTATGGTGTTACCTCGCCCTCGACGCGGAACTGCCCAACCCGGGGGATTACAAATCGACATTCGTGGGTGACACCCCGGTGGTGGTAACCCGGGGCGCCGATCAAGGCTTATATGCCTGGGTTAATCGCTGTGCCCACAAGGGCGCGTTGGTGTGTCGCAGCCCGCGGGGCAATGTGGCGGACGGCGCTTTCACCTGTGTCTATCATCAATGGGCGTACACCAGCCAGGGGGACCTTGCGGCTGTGCCGTTTCGGCGTGGTATGAATGGTGTCGGTGGACTGGATAAAGATTTTGATATGACCAAAAACGGCCTGCGCAAATTGCGGGTCGATACCATCAATGGCATGGTGTTCGGAACTTTTTCCGACGCGGCGGGTGATCTTCGCGAGTTTCTTGGTGCCAACCAGTGTGCCAATATCGAGCGGATTATCGACCGGCCCATCAAGGTGCTGGGTTACGCCCGCCAGTTGATGGGGGGGAACTGGAAGTTCTATTCCGAAAATAGCCGGGACAGTTACCACGGTGCGTTGTTACACCTGTTTTATCCCACCTTTGGTATTTATCGCCAGAGTCAGGAAAGTGCCGGGTTTATGAGCGAGCAGGGATTTCACAACACCTTTAATGTGATGTTTCCCAAAGAACAAATTGATTATAAAAGCTATGGCAATGAAGCCAATCGGCAGATGGAGGGGGTTGAGCAGTTGCAGGATCCGCGGGTGCTGCAATACCGCCCCGAGCGGGACGATGGCATTGCGCTAAGTATCCAGTCCCTGTTTCCGTCGGTGGTGTTACAGCAAATTCAGAATACCCTGGCGACCCGTCAGGTGTTGCCCAAAGGAGTGAACCAGACGGAACTGGTGTGGACCTATTTTGGTTATCAGGACGATGACGTGGATATGGACCGCCACCGCATTCGTAATATCAACCTGGTAGGTCCGG
>JBFJKD010000139.1:0-6097 GCA_041635095.1 Porticoccaceae bacterium | reverse complement strand
TCAATCCATCGGTCTGTATCCCACCGGCACACTGGTGGAGTTGACGACTGGTGATATTGGCGTAGTCATAGAGCAGCACCCCCAGTCGCGTTTGATGCCGCAAATTGCGGTGCTCGATCAGGAGGAGACCACTCTCGGCGGCAACTGCGTGCTGGTGGATCTTAAGGACGAACAGGAAACCCGTAGATTACTGATGGAAAATGGTCGGGAAAGAGTCATGGGTGTTGCCAAGGTGGCGATTGCCCGGGATCTGGAGCCCACCGGTTACGATGTCGATCTCACGGCGATTTCGAGTCTGTTTATCCAGGCGGAAGTGAACAAAAAGAAAAGCTTTCTGGCGGGCCTGAAAGGTCTTGTTACAGCGAGATAAAATAGAATCAACCGCTTAATTAACCCTCCCCACCGGGGCCTTGCCCCGGTTTCTTTTTGTCCTGTGAGGCCTGAAAATCCCCTAATTTTTCTCCCATCCGCGCGCTGACACCGGGTTTGAAGCTCGCCTGCCATGTCACGGCGGGCGGCAACAACATTATCACCGTTGACCCGAATTTGAAGCGACCCATCTCGGCGCCTTTTGCGAAAGTCATGATGCCCTGGCTGTGGGTCGTAAATGTTTCTAGATGGTCTATTTGTGGCTGGTAATGGGCTTTCCATACGGTCTCGATACCGGCCACGAACATGGCGCCTACCAACACCAGAACCATCTCGCCAATGTCTGTAGTGAACGTACACACCAGTCGTTCATTGCGTGCAAACAGGCCGGGGATACCGCGTGCAGTCACCGCGTTGACGGCAAATAATTTACCGGGCACGTAACGCGTCGCGACCAGTCGTCCTGCCAGGGGCATATGTACCCGATGGTAATCTCGCGGCGACAGGTAAATAGTCGCAAACGCGCCGTCGGCAAAATGTTGTGCCTGCTGCTGGTCCCCGCCGAGCAGCTCCTGCAGCGAGTAAGTGTGATTTTTGGCCTGTACCAAGCGACCCTGTTGGACTCTACCTATCTGACTGACAACGCCGTCCGCGGGGCTGGTTATACAGCAGGGGTCGTCATCCACCGGCCGCGCACCCGGTTGCAGCGCCCGGGTAAAAAAGTCATTAAATGTGGCGTAGAGTTCGGGTTGGTCTCGATCCGCCTCGCTCAGATCCACCTGGTAGTGGCGCACAAACTGCCTGATCAGCACGTTTTTCAGGGACGGTGTGCGGGCATTTGCCAGTTTACCCAGTAATCGAGAAAGGGTATGTTGGGGCAGAAGCCTTTGCAGGGCGGTGAATAAATCCGCCCGATGATCGCGTTTTTGCATAATTCAGTTACATCTCTAGCGGGGTGTTGGGGGGACTTTCTCGTCCGGACCAGGGGCCATGGTAACCGGGAATGGTCGAATAGCCGAGTAATTTCCCCGCCACATACCCATAGTCCGGGATGGAGAGGCGGCGAGATATACGTGTGTTGAGCGGATCGTTTCGTGCCGAGATCAAGGATTGCCAGAGTAACTTCGTCGCAGTGTTTTTTGGGTGCTCCCGGTCCAGGCACGGGGCCGCTGGTCGTACAACGGGTTCATCCCCGGGATCTGCCCAACTAACGGAAGTGCGTTCAGTGGGCACTCAATTCCGCAACAATTGAGTGATAGCTGTCGAGACGCTGGGCGCTCACCGTGCCGTCGTTTACCGCCGCGATTAACGCACATCCCGGTTCGCTGCGGTGTTGGCAGTCGCGAAATTTGCAGTGCCCCAGCAGTGGCCGGAGTTCAACAAACCCGGCAGCGACTTGTCCCGCATCGAGATGCCAGAGCCCGAATTCTCGAATGCCCGGTGAGTCGATTAGTCCTCCGCCACCAGGCAGACGAAATAACTGGCTGGAGCTGGTGGTATGGGTACCTTTCGCATTGCGGTGAACAACTCCTTGTTCGGATTGGCTGGATCCGGTGGCTGCCGATTTAGTGGATAGTGGACCTGTTTGGGTCTCCGCATCGGGAATGAGTGCGTTAATCAACGAGGATTTGCCGACGCCCGACTGACCCACCAGCACGCCAGTTTTATGTTGCAGGCTGGCGGCCAGCTGTGCCATGCCCGCGCCGGTTTTTGCCGAGACAAAAAGCAGGGGGTACCCCAGCTGTGCATAGGTGGTAAGCAGCTGTGTGAGATCTTCGGTTACCCCCATATCGGCTTTATTCAAGACCAGAAACGACGCGATGCCCCGTGCTTCGCTGGCTACCAGATAACGGTCGATAAGATTGGCGTGGGGCTGCGGTTGCGGTGCCAGGACGATGGCAATGCGATCGATATTGGCCGCGACCGGCCGCAGTTTTCCCCGGTTATCCGGTCGATCAAGATGATTTTTACGGGGTTGTACTGCGGTAATGACGCCCCATGATTCGCCGTCACGCCACGCCACTCGATCTCCGGCAATCAGCGAATCGAGATTGGCGCGAAAATGACAGCGGCGTACCGCCCCGCCGGCCTCAATCACAACATCGGCGCTATCAGCGTAGCGCACGGCAACGATGCCAGACTGTTCCGAACCGAGTCCTGACTCTGTTTGCGCCGTTGTTATCTGCGCGTCCTCGTTGTCGGCCTGTGCCCGGCTAAGGTCCTGTTGGCCCTTAATTCTGCGCTGCTGCTGCAATGTCAGTTTGCGTTTTGCCATACCCTCGCGGTTCCGGCTTGGTAGCTGTGGGGTGTGTTGGCGGGCAAGCATATAGCATAATGGGGCGAGGTAGTACCCGACGCCAACACTGTGAGAATAAGCGCTATGGAGCCATTACTTGCTGTCTGGCAAGGTTCGCAAACCCTGTTATTTACCGGGCTTATGCTGATCGGTGGATTGTGGTTGGCACATATGCTGATTATGCGCCGCGCTTGCCATGGGTCGACCGCGCCCAGCCCGGCGTACGACGCTGGGGATTTCGAACAGATGCCGGGAAAAAATATTTTTGACAACGCCGCGCTCGCTACAGTGATGGCGAGGAGAAGGATGGCGAGGAGAAGGATGGCGAGGAGAAGGATGGCGAGGAGAAGATAGTCCTGGAAGGACAAACTGACCTCGGAATGGAGCGTCTGAGCTTCCCCCGATTTAACGGAGTCGTTAGTGGGTGCAGCTAACTGGAATTAGGAGTAACAACGCGCATGTCGAAAATGAGCGACCCACAACAACAGTCCAATTTGATCTGGATTGATCTGGAAATGACCGGGCTGGACACCGTTAACGATGTCATTATTGAGATCGCTACGATTGTCACCGACAAACACCTTAACGTGCTGGCGGAGGGCCCGGTATTTGCGGTGCATCAGCCGGACAAAGTACTCAATGCCATGGACGAGTGGAATACCCGTCAACACGGCAAGTCCGGCCTGACCGAGCGGGTGCGTCACAGCACCGTGACAACGCGGCAGGCGGAACTGGCTACCATTGCCTTTTTAGCGGAGTGGGCAGCGGCAGGGCAATCGCCCATGTGCGGTAATTCCATCTGTCAGGATCGGCGCTTTCTGGCGCGCGAGATGCCGGAGCTGGAACGCTATTTTCACTATCGCAATCTGGATGTCAGCACCGTCAAGGAAATCGCTGCTCGCTGGCGACCGGAATTATTGACCGGGCTGCGTAAAAAAAGCAGTCATCTGGCCATGGATGATATTCGTGATTCCATTGCGGAGCTGAGCTACTACCGCCAGCATTTTTTCCGTCTCGACTGAGGTGGCCAGGCCATCTGTCGCAGGGGCGCAGGTTACCGGACGTTAGAAACTGATTGAACGTCGAGTAAAATTTCGCTATGTTTACCTGCCAGCTCTGTGCTGGAGGGTGCGGCGAAACTTCGGTGCCACAGCCGCCGTGCCAGACCTCGGAAAGGCCATCGCTAACCCCTGAATCTGATATATATCCGACAGACTGTCACCGGGAGCGCCATGCTGTTTACAAGTGAACATGAGACCTTGCGCCAGTCGTTAAGTCGTTTTATCGATCGCGAAATCGCACCCCATGTGGATCAGTGGGAAGAAGAGGGTATCTGGCCAGCCCACGCTATTTTTAAAAAAATGGGGGATGCCGGATTTTTGGGCATCACCAAGCCTGTCGAATACGGAGGCCTGGCGCTCGATTACTCCTATCAGATGGTGTACTCGGAGGAAATCGGCAAAATTCGCTGTTCCGGGGTGTCCACCGCGTTGGCAGTGCAGACGGATATGTGCACGCCAGCCCTCGCCGTACACGGCAGTGAAGCATTAAAACAAAAATATCTGGTACCCGCGATTGCCGGCACCAGCGTGGGCTGTATTGGGGTCAGCGAGGTTGGCGCGGGGTCAGATGTAGGTTCGATTAAAACCACCGCCCGCCGCGACGGTGACGAGTACGTGATCAATGGCAGCAAGATGTGGATTACCAGTTCTACACAAGCCGATTGGATATGCCTGCTGTGTAATACCAGCGAAGACAACGGGCCACACCGCAATAAAAGTATCATTATTGTGCCGCTTGATACGCCGGGGGTGACCCGCGGCAAGCGTCTCGAAAAACTGGGCTGTCGCAGTTCGGACACGGCGCCGGTGTATTTTGATGATGTGCGGGTACCGGTTGGCAATCGAGTGGGGGAGGAAAACAGGGGTTTCATCTACCAGATGGAACAGTTTCAGGAGGAGCGACTGGCCGCCGCCACCAAATACCTGAGTCAAATCGAAGACGCTATACATATCACCATCGACTACACCAGACAGCGCGAGCTGTTTGACAAACCATTACTGGAAAATCAGGTGGTGTACTTCAAGTTGGCGGAGCTACAGACCGAGGTTATGGCAGCGCGCGCGTTGTTGTATTTTGCCGCCGAAAAATACGTGCGCGGTGAAAATGCCCTGAAAGAAGTATCCATGGCAAAATTCAAGGTGGGTCAGCTGGGTCAGACAGTGCCATCGGCCTGCCTGCAATTTTGGGGCGGCCAGGGTTTTATGTGGGACAACCTGATCAGTCGCATCTTTCGCGATGCGCGTCTGTGTTCGATTGGCGGGGGTGCCAACGAGGTTATGCTGCAGGTGATTGCCAAGGAAATGGGAATTTATCCGTCGCCTGGTGGTAAATAAGCGGATGAAGCGAACGCGTTACGCGAAAATAAATAGCAAGGTATGGTGATGTCGGTATTGCAAACCAGGGTGAACAAAAACAGCGCGGCGTATCGCCAGAATCGCGATGACATGCTGGCGTTGGTGGACGAGGTGCGCCGCCTCGAACAACAGGTTCACAAAGTGTCCGCCAGCAAGCGGGATTTGTTTGAGCAGCGCGGCCAGATACTGCCCCGCGAGCGCCTCGCCCTGTTGCTGGATCCGGGTGCGCCCTTTATCGAACTGGCCACGTTGGCTGGGCTCGGGGAGCACGACGACGACGGTGTCGAAAACGTATTTGGCTCCAGTATTATCGTCGGAATCGGTGTTGTCTGCGGTACCCGTTGCATGATTTATATCAATGATGCGGCGATCAAGGGTGGCACTAATCAATCCAAAACCTATGACAAGCTGCATCGCGCACAGGACATCGCCAGGACTGCGTGTCTGCCGTTTATTTCACTGATGCAAAGCGGTGGCGGTAATCTCCTGAACCAGCACATTGGTTTTAATCAGGGTGGCAATCGTTTTAAAAAACAGGCCCAGGCTTCCGCGGCCGGAATTCCACAAATTACTGTAGTGCATGGCAACTCCACCGCTGGCGGTGCCTATGTGCCAGGTATGTCTGATTACAATATTTTTGTGCGCAACCAGGCGCGGGCATTTTTGGCCGGCCCGCCGTTACTGAAGGCGGCGACCGGTGAAATCGCCGAGGAGGAGGAGTTGGGCGGTGCCGATATGCACGCCCGCATCTCTGGGCTAGCGGAGTTTGTCGCGGAAGACGATGCCCACGGCATCGAAATTTGCCGCGAAATCGTGCGCCAATTGCGTTGGAATGAGCGCTTGCCGTCCAGAACGGTTAACGATTACAAAGAGCCTCTGTACGCCATCGACGAACTGTGCGGGCTGGTGCCGGTGGATTACAAACAACCCTGCGACTGTCGGGAAATTATCGCGCGGGTAGTCGACGGCTCGGAATTTATGGAGTTCAAGCCGGATTACGATCCCTACACCATCT
>JBFJKD010000138.1:0-6104 GCA_041635095.1 Porticoccaceae bacterium | reverse complement strand
GACGACACCCCCGAGCGATTGCTGGAAAGTCTTAAACCGGATGTGCTGGTGAAGGGCGGCGACTACACCCGGGAGCAGGTGGTTGGCTGGCAAATAGTCGAAGGTTACGGCGGCGCGGTACAGGTTCTGGATTTTCTCGACGACTGCTCCACCAGTGCGATTGTTGAGAAAATACAAAAGAAATAAATAAAGGCTGAGTTTTTTGTCAGTGGTTAGATAAAAAACCAGCTTTTGCGTTGATTGCCCGCATTTCCAGGTTTGCTCGCGCTGCTAATGAACACTGCCGCGCGTCACCCGCGCGACATGTTGCATGGCGCTGTCGGTACGCTCCCCGACTGAACCACGCAGTTCGATCAACTCGACCCCCAGATGGCGCACCAGTTTTACCATGGTCTCTTCGATATCGGCGCGGTGCTGTTCGGAGTGGGGCCGTTTGCCATCCAGTTGCAGGGCGATTTCCACGGGCAGGAAAAAAAGTAAATCAAACTGGCCTAAATACCAGGGCAGGAGCTGCTCAATCGCCGCTTTAAGATGCGGGTTTTTGGGTCCCTCGGTATGCAGATATGCGGCGTAATCGAGTAGCGTGCGATCGTAGAGCATCAGTTGATTGCGGGGCTGCTCCAGGCGCCGCAGGTGCTCGCCTAGCAGTAGATAATAAATATGGTCCGCGCTGAGTGGTGGTTGGGTCTGACCCAGCAATGGGCGCAACACATCGATGGGTTCCACCAGAGTCTTGACCTGCACGCCTTCGACCCGCAGTGCGTCGCCAAGGGTTGTGGCGAGGGTGGACTTACCGGAGCAATGGCTACCGGATATGCCAATCCGCCACCCGTCCTTTTTGCAACCCCCCTTGGTCATAAGGTGTCCGCTGCTAGTGCGTGGGTTAACGCCTCGATGTTGTGGCGTAAGTGCTCTGGGTTAAGGGTGCCGATGATGGCGCTGGTTACGCCCGTCTGTGCGAACAGCTGCTGAAATGTTTGCTCAATGGCAGTATTGTTGGCAGGGCTGGCGGTGCTGACGAGATGTCCGCTGGCCAGGGCTTTTTTGATTAGCACCCCCTTGTGATGGCGCGCGCAATAATCGATCACCGGTTCCTGATCCCGCTCCCGCAGGTTCCACGCCACCATCACCAGGTCGCATTGTTGTGCCGCCAGCAGCCCTCCCTGCACGGTTTTGGTGGACATGCCAAAGGCGCGAATTTTCCCGGCCTGTTTCAGTTCCGCCAGAACATCCAGTGTGCCGTGGTGGCGAATAATGTCTTGGTCCGCGCCGTTGGAATGTACCAGTACGATATCGAGTACGTCCCGTTGCAGGCGGCGCAGACTGCGCTCGACGCTAAACCAGGTATGTTCGGCGCTAAAATCATATTGTGACTGGCCGTCGACGAACTCTTCGCCCACCTTGGTACAGATTAGCCAATGGTGACGCTGGTGTTTTAACGGCCCTTGAAACAGTTCGCCAACACGGGTTTCGCTGCTGCCGTAGGCGGGTGCGGTGTCGAGCAGATTAATACCCAGATCCTGCGCCAGCGACAATAGCTGCGCGGCCGCCTGATCGCTGGGCAACGCAAAATCGCCGGGATATTTTACTCCCTGGTTGCGGCCCAGCTTGACCGTGCCGAGTCCCAATGCGCTGACGGCGATACCCGTCGCGCCAAGTTCTCGTTGGGGAATCAACGCGGACCTCCAAATGCCTGTTGCCACGGTGTGGCGGCCAGAGGGGGCGCGGCGAGGGGCAGATCCACTGCGGCTAATCCGGATGCAGTACAGCCTTTGTCCGCTAAAAGTGTTAAAACCTGGGCGGCAAGATTGGGCGCCAGTGTCATTTTGGTGGGCCAGGTGGCGATAACGTTCGCACAATCGCTGGCCCAGCGGGCGAACGCCTGATCCGGGCGTGCAAAATTGCGTTGTAACGGTTCCGCACGATCTACTTTGAGAGTTGCCCACTGCGCGCTGCCAAGCTCGACCCACGGCATTAATTCCGTCAATTCCCGCTGCGCATGGGCGATCAGTTCGCTGGCGTTTTGCTGGGCTCCGCGCTCTGCGAGGCTGCCCCCCAGGTACCAGACCTGGCTACCGTCGCCACCGGGGTGGCTGGAAATGGTTAGTCGCGGCACGCTCTCCACGCCCAGGCAATGACCATAAAAGCTGTGTGGATGCTGGTGCCTGACCATCACCTGCTGCAGCGGGCGACGCTGCATGCGCGGCTGCGCGGCGCCCAGGCTGGCGAGTAGTCCGGCATTGCCCTGTCCGGCGCACAGTACAAATGCGTCGGCCTGCAACTGGCATGGCCGGGCCGGGTCGTTCAGGTTCAATGCCGTATGGCCGTTGGCGAGTTGTGCCCAGGTGGCCTGTTGCCAGTCAAGCAAAAAAATGCGCTCGCGATAGTTGTCCGCCAGCGCCCGGACAACGGAGGGCACGTCGAGCACAATATCCACCAATTTGTACAGGTCGCCTTTGAACCGGGCCTCCTGAAAAAGCGCGGGTCGCTCGGCGGCGGCCACGCGCTCGACGCGGCCGCGGGTCGCTTTACTGCCGAGAAAGGTCGCCATGCGGGAGGTGACGCTGGCGCTGGACCACAAATAAAAATGATCGCTGAGGACCCGCGCCCCACGCAAATCCACGTCACCCTGCCCGGCCAGACAGTTGCGCCAGTGCTCGGGCATATCCGCAACCGCCTGCGAGGCGCCGCTTAACGCGCCTCCCAGAGTGTATTTGATGCCGCCGTGAATCATGCCCTGGCTGGCCATGGTCTGTTCGCTACCGAGAGCTTTGTGTTCCAGTAACACAGCGTTATACCCTGCCCTGCACAGGCGATTGAGCAGCCACAACCCCGCCACACCCCCGCCAATAATGGCGATGTCGACACAAACCGTTGGGCGCTGGTGATCGGGCATAACAATTCTCACGCGTGGCACGGTAGTATACCGGGTTTGCGGCGCTCTTTTGCCGCGCCGACCCACTGCCGCGGCCCTGTCGTGAGAAACAAAGAAGGAGCAACTTTGGCGCGCTTTTTTTACAGTCTGTTGTTTTATCTGATTACCCCGATAGTGCTGCTGCGCCTGTTGTGGCGGGCGCGCAAAGCACCGGCGTACGCGCGCCGCTGGCGCGAGCGTTTTGGTTGGGTGCCGCGAGTGGCCGGCGGCAAACAGGTGATCTGGGTACATGCCGTTTCGGTCGGTGAGACGGTTGCCGCCGCACCCCTGATCAACACTTTACTGCAACGCTATCCGCAGGCGGTGGTGGCAGTCACCACCATGACACCGACGGGCTCGGAACGGGTGGAGGCGCTGTTTGGCACCCGTGTCTACCACGCTTACGCGCCCTACGATTTACCACTGGCGTGGCGCAGTTTTTTGCGCCGCGTTGTGCCGAGCCTGTTGATTATTATGGAAACGGAGCTCTGGCCCAATATGATTTACGCCTGCCGCAAACGCGCTATTCCGGTGGTGGTGGCCAATGCCCGGTTGTCGGAAAAATCTGCGCAAGGTTATAAAAAAGGTGGTTCGCTCACACGCGCTATGCTGCGTTCTCTGACTGTCGTGGCCGCGCAAAATAGTACGGACGGCCAGCGTTTTGTGGGCCTGGGTGTGGCGCAAGCGGCGTTGCAGATCACCGGTAATCTGAAGTTCGACGTCGAACTCGACACGCCGATGCGGCAGCGGGCGCTGGCATTGCGCGAGCAATGGCGGGGCTTGACTCGGCGCCCGGTGTGGCTGGCAGCGAGTACGCACCGCGGCGAAGACGAGCTAATACTGGATGCGTTCGCGCGCATCCGCACGCAACAGCGACAACTGTTACTGGTGCTGGTGCCGCGCCATCCAGAACGGTTTGATGAAGTCGCCGCCCTGTGTGCAGCGCGACAGTACCAGGTCTGTCGGCGCAGCGCGGGGGTACTTCCGACGGCCGACGACGAGGTGTTGCTCGGCGATACAATGGGAGAGTTGGTGTCGTTTTTCGGTGCCTGTGATCTGACCTTTGTGGGTGGTAGTTTGCTGCCCATCGGTGGGCACAATCTGATCGAGCCAGCGGCCTGGGGAATTCCGGTGCTGACGGGGCCGCATTTATTTAATTTTGCGGAGGTGGCGCGGGTGTTGCAGGACGCGGATGCGCTGGCAATTTGTCATAACGCCCACCAGATTGCACAACGGGTTATGGAATTGCTGGATGATCCCGATGCCATGGAGCGCATGGGGCAGGCGGCCATGGGTGTGGTCGCCGCCAATCGCGGCGCGCTAAACAAAACCCTGACTATTGTTGATGGACTGTTGGCACCGCGCTAGCTTTGCCCACCACGAGGGAGGGATCGAGCCACGCGTTTAGTTGGCCGATATCTTCCGGGCTTAGTTGACCCGCCACTTCCTTAAGTTGCAGCATGCTGGCAATGTAGTCGTAGCGTGCATTGGCGTAGTTGCGCTCCGCCCGATGCAGTGTGCGTTGCGACAATAATACGTCGACGATATTGCGCGTGCCAACCTCGTAGCCAGCCTGGGTCGCGTCGAGGGCACTGCGGGCGGAGGTAACCGCCTGATTGCGCGCTTTGACGCGGGCCGCATTGGTCACCACCTTCAGATGCAGTGAACGCGCCTGCTGTGTGGTATTGCGGGCGCTGTACTGGTACTGCTCTTCGGCGGCAATAAACTGCTGATGGGCCTGACGGCGCTGCGCGCTGATCAGGCCACCGCTAAACAGCGGCGCATCTAGCCGTACGGATATCACTGTGGGTTCGTTGTCCGCGAAAAAAGGTTCCTTGTTGCCGGTTGAGTCGCGGGTAAATACGCCGTCCGTATGACTGTTGGTGTAGGACAGATTGGCGCTCACCCTGGGTAGATGCTCGGCTTTGCTGGCTTTGGCGTTTTGCGCGGCGGCGGTCATGCGGTGTTGGGCCACTTGCAGCGCGAAATTATTGCCACTGGCAAATTGCACCCAGGCCTCCGGGTCCCGTGGTTCGGGCGCCACGACTGGAAAGCCAGCGGTGAGCCCCGCCAGTTCCCGGTGCGGCTGTCCGGTCAGCACCTCCAGGCTTTCGAAGGCGATATCCAGAGCGCTGGTGGCTTCCAGCGCATTGACCGCCGCTTCATCGTAGACCGCCTGGGCTTCGTGCACATCGGTGATGGGCAGCAAACCCACCTCGAAGCGCTCTTTGGTTTGCTCGAGCTGACGCCCGATCGCCCGCTGTTCGGCCCGCGCTGAGCGCAGATCTTCACTGGCGCACAATGCGCCGAAGTACGCGTCCGCGACGCGCAGGATCAATTGCTGTTGTTCGGCCGCAAATTGTGCCGACGCTTCCCGATCCAGTGCCTGACCCTGTTTAAACGTAAACCAGGCGGGCAGGTCAAACAGAGGCTGTGAAAGGGAAACCATGTAGGTTTCGGTTTCGTCGTCGTTTTCGCCCTTATTGGACGGTCGGAATGTTTCGCTAAGCACCCGCGCGCTACTGGTGTCGCCCTGGCCGTCGGCGTATTCCGCCGAGGCGGTGATCTGCGGTAACAAACCCGCGCGGGCGATGGGCAGTGCCTCCTGGTCGGCGCGGTAGGTGGCTCGCGCCGCCCGCAGTTGCGGGTCATTGCCGAGCGCGAGCTGGTAAATGTCCGCCAGGGAATCGGCGCTGGCATAGGTGAGCGGCGCCATGTTTAAAACGACAACGCAAAACGCGCGGTTGAGCACATTATTCATGGGTTGTTCCGTTATGAAACCATTGTTAGAGGCACGGCAGGGCCGTTGGCGAGCGTGTTCGGTGCAAGTCTAGCAGATCACCGCCCGCTACGGTATTTTGGTGGACAGCAATTTGCCTGCCCGCTAGAGTGCAGGCACGGCGCCGCAACAGGCGCGATGTAGCGGAGTCATGAGAGAGGCGATGAGTGACGTTAAAACGGAGCACTACGGAATCGGGGATTATCGGGTTGACGACCTGCAGGAACTGTATCGGGGCTTTTTCACTTTACAGCGCGCCCGCTTGCAGCATCGCCTGTTCACCGGGGGCTGGGGCGATACTATTACGCGGGAAGTGTTGCGGCGCGAGCCGGCGGTAGGCGTGCTCCTGTACGACCCTGCACATCGCCTGGTGGGGTTGGTAGAGCAGTTTCGGGTCGGCGCTCTGGACAG
>JBFJKD010000137.1:0-6111 GCA_041635095.1 Porticoccaceae bacterium | reverse complement strand
TGGCGCGCTCCGGCCTGTTGAGTTGCAGATGGACAATATGGTTTTCAAGCTGGAGTGACAAAGTAGCGTATTCCGGAAGCATAAGTGGTTCCTCTCGCAGGCAGGTCGATAAGCCCTATTATGCCCAAATCCGGCGATAATATATTTTGTTCGCTCGGCAAACAGGCGCGGCTTAAAACAATGCCGTGTTCACCCACGTTTTGCGTGAACGCGGGTTGGGAATCCTGAGGGAATTTAGTCACAAATCTGGGCATCCGGTGCCGGCACTTGCCCAGCGGCCTGCTACCGATTAAGGGTCGAGCCAACCGGGAGGCATGGCGGTTTGAGAGGATACGATCGTTATGTGCAACGGAACCCAACAGGGGTACTGTTCGCGATACACTGCGGATTCAGGTTCGCGAATTCCGCTCCTGCCGGGGAATAAACCATGCGCTCAAGTTTGTTGCAACGCTGTGTAAATATCAGGGATTTTCGCCATCTGGCCCAACGGCGTCTGCCCCCCGCGCTGTTTCATTACCTGGACGGCGGTGCGGACGACGAATATAGCCTGCGCAACAATACTGCCGCGTTTGACCAATATCAGCTGGTGCCGCGCGCATTGCGGGATGTCACCACATTAAAGCTGGGCACCCGCGTGCTGGGCAGCGCGATCGACTGGCCGGTTATTCTCGCGCCCACCGGCATGTCGCGATTTTTTCACCACGGGGGCGAGCTCGCAGTGGCCCGCGCCGCGCAAAAATCCGGCACTCTGTACTCGTTGTCGACGGTCGCCACTACCACTATCGAAGACGTGGCGAGCGCAACTCAGGGGCCGAAGATGTTCCAGCTGTACGTGCTACGGGATCACGGCATCAACGATGAATTAATGGTCCGCTGTCGGGACGCGGGTTATAACGCCCTGTGCCTGACCGTGGATACGGTGGTGCAGGGCAACCGGGAGCGGGATATTCGCACCGGCATGACCGTACCACCCAAACCGACGCTGCGTACCCTGGCGGGTTTTGCCGCGCACCCCCGCTGGTGTTATCACTATCTGACGACGCCACCACTGGGCATGGCCAACCTGTCCCATCGCATGGCCCAGGGCAGCAGCGAAGTCAGTTCCCTCGGGGCCTATATCAACAACCAGTTTGATCGGGCGCTGAACTGGGACTACGCGCAAAAGGTGGCCGCGCGCTGGAACGGGCCATTCGCCATTAAGGGTATTCTGAGTGCAGCAGATGCCAAACGCGCTGCGGATATTGGCGCCACGGCGGTGATTATTTCCAACCACGGTGGGCGCCAACTGGATACGGCCCGCGCCCCAATCGATTGTGTGGCGGAAATTGCCGAAGCGGTGGGCGGACAACTGGAAATTATTGTGGATGGCGGTATTCGCCGCGGCACCCACGTACTCAAGGCGCTGGCTTTAGGCGCCACCGCCTGCATGATCGGGCGGCCCTACCTGTACGGCCTTGCCGCTGGCGGAGAAGCCGGTGTGGAGCGCGTGCTGAGTTTGCTCAGGCAGGAACTGGAGCGCGGCATGATTCTCGCCGGCCAGCCCGATATTCAGGCGCTTGACCGGGATTTGGTTTATGCCGGATAGCAGGTCGACCGGCTGCTGCGCGCCGCCCGCCTGCACCCGTTACGTCTTGCGCTGGGTAACGCCTAGTGGTTCGCGGTCCCGGCAATGCGATCCATCAGCGCAAACAGCACACCCGACACCACCAACACCACATGAATAATGACGCGCCACAGCATCTGCCGCTCGGTGAGCGCCATGTCGGCCTCGGTCATGGTAGAAATATTCACAAAGGCCTTCAACAGTTCGATACCGGAAATTGCCACAATCGATGCGATTAATTTTATTTTGAGTCCGGAAAAGTCCACCTTGCCCATCCAGTCCGGACGATCCTCGTGGCCGCCGGTATCGATTTTGGAAACAAAGTTTTCATAGCCGCTGAAAATAATGATCAGCAGCAGGCTTGCCACCAGCGACATATCCACCAGCGTTAGAATGGCCAAAATCATCTGGCTTTCCGTGCTGTCCAGGGTGTGCGGCATAATATGGATTAGCTCCTGGCCGAATTTGACCAACAACATCGCCATGGCAAGTATCAGCCCGACGTAAAAAGGCGCCAGAATCCAGCGACTATTGAAGATAAATGTTTCGAGAAGATGTTCCGATCTATCCTTCATGACGGCTCCTGAATTGATAAACTTTACGCCAACGCCGATAGCGCATCGCTACAGTGGCGGTGCCGGAGCATTATCGGGTTATCGCTGCCAGATTCAAGTACCAGCGGTCGCCAGCCTATTACCTACGCGGATTTGTTAGAATCGCCGCGATCCCACGAGGAACCCGTCTTGCCAGCTACGTCCACGTCCGCAACAACCCCATCACAGCCCCCGGTAGCGGGGGTTCTGCGCCGGCTGATGGCGCTGGTGTACGACAGCCTGTTGCTGTTCGCCATCAGTCTCACTTATGCGGCGCTGATTCTGGGTGCGCGGGTGTTATTCGCCGGGGTGGAAAGCGCCCAGACGCCGCTCACCGGGGTGTGGCGCTACCTGTTGTTAAGCGGCTGGTGGGGTTCGCTGGCACTATTTTATACCTGGTGCTGGCGACGCAGCGGACAAACCCTCGGTATGAAAACCTGGCGACTTCAGCTGCAGAACCGCGGGGGAGGCACGCCAAGCTGGCAACAGTGTTGGCTGCGCAGCGTGCTGGCGCCCCTGGCGCTGCTAGCCTTCGGCGCTGGTTACCTGTGGTGCTTTATCAACCCACGCGGCGACGCCTGGCACGATCAGATGACCCGCACCCAGGTGGTGGTATTGCCCAAGGAAAGAAAATAATTCGCTCACGCAGCGCGACGCAGAAGAATCGCACCGATCAGACAGGACACCAACACCGGCGCCAATACGGCCCAGAATGGCGAAAAACCAAACACAATACTGGACGGCCCGAGCAATTCCTGACAGGTGCGAAACCCGATACCCACCAGCACACCGGAAAAAATTCGATAACCCATGGTCGCTTCCCGCAGCGGTCCGAAAATAAATGAGATCGCAATCAGCACCAGACTCAGCACAACCGCCGGTTGTAAAGCTTTGCTCCAGAACGACAACCAGTAGCGCACAGACTCCTGCCCCTGCTCTTCCAGGTAGTTGCCGTAGCGATGCAAACTACGCATGGACAGGGATTCGGGTGGCATGACCAGTAATTGCAATAAATCCGGCGACATCTGCGTCTGCCATTCGCGCACATCAAATGTACTAACCGCGGTGCCGTTTTCGTTGAATTGGGTTACTTCGCCCTGCTCCTCCTGCCAATAAGTGCCCATATAAGTCGCGCGTTGGGCGTAACTCGCCGCCTGCAATTGTTGCTCCGAGTTAAACCGATAGCGGGTAACGCCATGCAATTGGCCGTTGGGATACACGGCATTGAAATGTACAAATTCATTACCTTCGCGATTCCAGACTCCACTGGTTGCAGATAACATTTTTTTCTCACCACGCAACACCATGCGTCGGCTTTCCGCCAATTGATCGGTAAACGGCACGACCCACTCGCCGATGATGACGCCGATAACTACCAGCACCAGCACCGGCCGCATGACAAATCCTGCAATGCGCAGCAGCGATACACCAGCAGTACGCATCACCACCAGTTCACTGTTACCTGCCATCAGGCCCATGCCCACCAGGCATCCAATCAGCGCGGCAAAAGGGAGATTGATATAGGCACTCGACGGCACTTCGAGCAAGGTGTTGTACAACACATCGGAAAATTGGTACTGATTGCGAATATCGCCGGCGCCGTCCACCAAACTTGCAATCGCATCAATGCCCACCACGATTAACAGCACGACACCAATGGCCCCCAGTACTGTGGTGGCAACATAGCGGGACAACAGGCGCATTACGCGGTCCACCGACGCAGTAACGACCAACGTGGGCGCCAGCCGTTATCCCAGGCCAGCAGTCCCGCCGCGACGGCAAGAAAAATCAGGTGCACGAACCACAATCCAATCCAGGGCGAAAGCTTGCCCTCTTCGAGATAACTTTTTGCGCCATTGAGCGCAACCAGATAAAGAATGTATAGCAGCACCGCTGGCAAAATTTTTACAAACCGGCCCGCGCGCGGGTTGGCGCGACTTAACGGCACCGCCATCAGGCTGACCACCAACACCAGCATCGGCACCGAATAGCGCCACTGTAGTGTTGCGATATATTTTGGATCGTTGGAGTTCCAGAGTTGTCGCGTCGGCAGGGATCTGACGGATAGTTTATTATTTTCCCTGGGTCGCGCGAGGCGCTGGCCATATTCCTTAAACGCCGTCACCTGAAAATCCGCGCGTCCGGGCACACCCTGAATGCGATAACCATCTTCGAGCACCAGATAACTTTCCCCGTTGGCCTGTGCCGTGCGCGGGCTGCCACTGGCCGCTACCACAATCACCAGGCGCGGATCTTTGCTTTCCTCACCACCCGATTCAGCGAGAAATACGTTATGCAGCTTGCGCTGGGCATCGATGGACTCCGCGTAGGTAACCCCCCGCTCTTCGCGTAGTTGATAAAACTTGCCCGCCTCCACCCCGTCAAATTCATCGCGCTGCGTCTGCGCCTGAAACAGGGCATCGACTTTTGCGAGCCCACCCGGACTGACTGACAGACTTAACCAGCCCACCAGCACCGCTATCGCCAGCGCGACCGCCATGGTGTAACCCAATAACGTGTTTTTACTCATGCCACAGGCGAACAGCACTGTCATTTCGCTATCCACATACATGCGTCCGTAGGCCAGTAAAATCGCCAGAAAAAATGCCAGCGGTAAAATAAGTTCCAGAAAGCCCGGGATGCGATAGCCAATCAGCGCAAACAGAATATTCGCGTCCAGATAACCTGCGGCGGCATCCGCCAGATATTTAACAAAGCGGCTGCTGATCACAACCAGCAACAGTACTGCGCACACAGCACCGGTAATTGCGAGTAAATCGCGAGCCAGATAACGAAAAATAATCAATGCACGAAGGCCTTGTGTTCCAGAAAGCGAATATTCAGCACAGGCTGTGCAACCGGCAAATTCATCAACGACCCCATAGCTACTCGGCAACGATTCAATATAACCGGCTTGCGGCACCGGAATGCCGTGCCATCGGTTGGTCTGGTGACGCGCTTGGCATA
The DNA here is from genome assembly GCA_041635095.1 of Porticoccaceae bacterium. Lineage (GTDB taxonomy): Bacteria > Pseudomonadota > Gammaproteobacteria > Pseudomonadales > Porticoccaceae > JBFJKD01. Next base: position 948 of record JBFJKD010000137.1, on the reverse strand, counting down.
CACTAGCCAGGTCGCGATTATCCAGCATTCGCCTATCTTTGTCTCGGGGGAACCATGAAGTTCACTGCACGCCACGCCGATGTCGTTACCACCAGAACTGACTGCCTGGTGCTGCCCCTGTCATCAGGCAAAGATTTGTCGGCGACCGCAAAAAAAATCGACAAGGCCACCAACGGCCTGATTTCGCGCTGCATCAAGGCGGGCGATATCAACGGCAAAGCCGGTAATGCCCTGCTCCTGCACGAGCCGCCGGGCCTTGCCGCACACCGACTGCTGCTGGTCGGTGTCGGTGTCGGTGTGGATAGCGTCTCACGCCAGGGGTTTTTGAAGATTATGCGTGCTGCCGCTCAGGCGTTGAGCAAAACGCCCGCCACATCGGCGCTATTCGACCTCGCCACTATTAAAATCGAACAGGGTGATACCCAGTGGGCCGCTCAACACCTCGCGCGGCTGTTCACCGAATCCGAGTATCGTTATGGCCACAGCCTGTCGACACCTCAACCGGCTTCCAGGCTCAAACACATCACTGTCATCAGTCCGCATGCCAAACAGTTGGCGGCCATCAAGGCCGGCCTGAAATACGGCGCCGCCGTAGCCAACGGCACTAACGCTGCACGCCTGCTGGGGGATCTGCCCGGCAACACCTGTAATCCGGCCTACCTCGCCAGCCAGGCCCGCGCCCTGGGTCGCAAACACCCGGCAATTACCACCCGTGTGCTGAATGAAAAACAGATGGCCGAGCTGAAGATGGGTTCACTGCTGTCTGTTACTGCCGGGACTGAACAACCGGCTTTTCTGATAACCATGGAATATCGTGGCGCCAAAACCCGTACCCAGCAGCCCGTGGCACTGGTGGGCAAGGGGGTCACCTTCGACTCCGGTGGCATCAGCCTCAAACCCGGGGCCAAGATGGACGAAATGAAGTACGACATGTGCGGTGCCGCCAGC
>JBFJKD010000136.1:0-6196 GCA_041635095.1 Porticoccaceae bacterium | reverse complement strand
GGCGGCGGGCTAGCAATAGCAGTAGCACTGCAAGCAGACCAAACGTAGCCGTCACCCCATTGAAAGAACCGATGTTACCAATCAAGGTGCTCACAATTTCGACGAAACCCGCATCTCGCGGTACGGCAATGCCGGTGAGCGGAGCCAGCTGTGTACCGACAATAAAAATCGCGGCCCCGGTGGTAAAACCCGACAATACTGGATGGCTAATAAAGTGCGTCAGCCAGCCCAGGCGCAGCACACCCAGGACCAGCAAAATTCCGCCACACAGGGCCGACAGAATCAGGGCGCCGGTCACATATTTTTGCGGATCACCGGCCGCATAGGGGGTCAAAGCGGCGGCGACCATTACCGCCGCCACTGCCACCGGCCCCACCGCAAGGGTGCGACTGGTACCGGTAAAAGCGTAGATGATCGGTGGGATCACGCTAGCATACAGCCCCACTTCCGGAGGTAGGCCCGCCAATAGCCCATAAGCCAGAGCCTGAGGCACCAGTAAAATTGCGGTGATAGTGCCCGCCAGAATATCCTGCACCACTTCACCACGGGAGCGGCTACCCACATCGGACAGCAGTGGCAGCCAGCTGCGGACCAGCGCAGCAACCGTCGGCATCGGGTTAACTCCCATCTACCTGTCCGGCCACGGCGGTATGGGCTCCTGGGCCCACCGACCCGGGACACCGCTCGCCCTGAGAGCACCGATGTATCGCGCGCTGAAGATTATCGGCCACATGATTGTATGCCATGCGTTACCCCACATGTTGGTTCCGGTAGTAACCTGTAACTCTTCAATATATCTTTGGAGAATAACGATATACTTTATGGTTATTATTATCCGGCATCCCGCCAATTGCAAGACAAGTCAAGACAAGTCAAGTCAAGTAATCTAGCCAACGCACGGAGCCTGGTGTCAGCCCCCTCCACTGAGCATAGTTAGCGGATTGACGTGCCGGTCAAAATCCTCTGCACTGATATACCCGGAGTTAATTGCCGCTTGCTTCAATGTCAGATCCTGCTCCCAGGCGAGCTTGGCGATGGCTGCCGCCCGATCGTAGCCAAGCACCGGACTCAGCGCAGTCACCAGCATCAGTGATCGCCCCATGGCACGTTGCAGTTCCTCGCTATCGGCCTGTATACCAATCACGCAATGATCCGCGAAACTACGCATGGCGTCGGTCAGTAAACGTAGCGATTGCAGCACATTGTGAATCAGCAGTGGTTTGTAGACGTTGAGTTCGAGATGACCCTGCGAACCGGCAAAGCCGACCGCCGCATCGTTTCCCATCACCTGCACCGCTACCATGGTCAGCGCCTCGACCTGCGTCGGATTGACCTTGCCGGGCATAATCGAACTACCGGGTTCATTGGCGGGCAGGCGCAATTCGCCGAACCCGCAGCGCGGGCCGCTACCCAGCAAACGAATATCGTTAGCGATCTTGAGCAACGCGCTAGCCAGTAACCGTAATCGCCCGTGCAAATCTACCAGTACATCGTGGGCGGCAAGTGCCATAAATTTGTTATCGGCGCTGGTAAACTCGGTGCCGCCTGCTTCGCTAAGAACCCGCGCAACTTTTTGACTCCAGCCCGGCGGCGTATTTAACCCGGTGCCAACCGCACTACCGCCCAGCGCGATTGTGTGCAGCGCAGGTAACAGATCGCTCAACGCGGCACGAGCGTAGGCTAACTGGGCCGCGTAGCCGCCAAACTCCTGTCCAAGAGTGATGGGCGTGGCATCCATTAAATGGGTGCGACCGGTTTTAATCAAATCGCGAAATTCCCGACTCTTATCCTGTAACGCCGTTTCGAGATGCAGCAGCGCCGGCAACAGTTCTCTGTGTAACCCGCGCGCCGCAGTCACATGCATCACCGTCGGAAAGACATCGTTAGAGGACTGGGAACGATTCACATGATCGTTAGGGTGCAGCGGCGTACCCGCACCCCGGCCGGTGCCAGCCAGTTCATTGGCGCGGTTGGCGATCACTTCGTTGAGATTCATATTGGTCTGCGTGCCGCTGCCCGTTTGCCAGACAACGAGTGGAAACTGGGCATCGTGGAGCCCGGCGATAATTTCGTCGCACGCCTTACAAATAAGGTCGCACAACTCCTCGGGCAGTTGACCCAGGGCGTGATTCGCCAACGCGCAGGCTTTTTTAACCAGGGCAAAGTCGTGAATAAATTCCGCTGGAAAGCGCTGATCGCCAATCCGGAAATTTTGTAATGCGCGTTGCGTCTGCGCACCCCACAGTGCTTCTAGGGGAATATCGACGCAACCCAGGCTATCACTTTCCTGACGAAATTTACTCATGCTTCCATCCGTGCCACCCGCCGTCCCGGCGCACAAGGCGCGACCCCACGCCGTTAACGCTCCGCCAGTTGACCAAGCACATAGTGCAGGATGCCCCCGCTTCTGTAATAGCTTAGTTCGTTATCGGTATCGATGCGGCACAACAATGAACAGATTTCCCGCGTACCGTCACTGCGTTCCACCACCATCTGTACCTGTGCGCCGGAGGCGAGATCAGCCAGTCCACCGATATGAAAACGTTCGCTACCGTCCAGTCCCAGGCTAAGCCGGGTTTGCCCACCCGTAAATTGCAGTGGCAACACCCCCATGCCAATCAGATTGGAGCGATGTATGCGTTCGAAACTCTCGGCGATAACGGCCCGCACCCCAAGCAGGCGCGTGCCCTTCGCCGCCCAGTCGCGACTCGATCCAGTGCCGTATTCCTTGCCAGCAATCACCACCAACGGCACCGCGTCCCGCTGACAGGCCATGGCCGCATCGTAGATCGACAGCTGTGCACCGCCGACCAGGCGCGTGTAACCACCTTCCACCCCCGGCACCAGTTCGTTGCGCAGGCGCACATTGGCAAAGGTCCCGCGCATCATCACTTCGTGATTGCCGCGCCGCGAACCGTAGGAATTAAAGTCTTTTACGTCGACGCCGCGCTCCTGTAGATAGCGGCCCGCCGGACTGTCGCCATCAATATCTCCAGCCGGCGAAATATGGTCGGTGGTCACCGAATCCCCCAACAGCGCCAACAAACGCGCACCCACGACGGGCCTGGTGGAATCACCATGGTGCTCATCAAAAAACGGTGGGTTGCGAATATAGGTGGAGGTCTCATCCCACGTATAGGTGTCGCCCTCCGGGATCGGCAGGGCCCGCCACTGGTCGTCACCGGTAAACACATCGGCGTACTCGCGGCGAAACATATCCCGATCCACCTGCGCCACGGCCGCAGCGACCTCCCGGTTACTTGGCCAGATATCCCGCAAATAAATTTTTTCACCCTGCTCATTGACGCCCACCGGATCGACCGCCAAATCCAGGCGCGTGGTCCCGGCGAGGGCAAATACCACCACCAACGGCGGCGAGGCCAACCAGTTTGCCCGCACCTCAGGATGAATGCGCCCTTCAAAATTTCGATTGCCCGACAGGACAGCGGATACCGTCAAATCGCCCGCATGTATGGCCTGCTCCAGCTCCGGGGCCAGCGGTCCCGAGTTGCCGATACAGGTGGTGCAACCATAGCCCACCAGATTAAATCCCAGTTGATCCAGATACGGCTGCAATCCCGCTTTAGCCAGATAATCGGTCACCACTTTGGAGCCCGGCGCCAGCGACGGCTTAACCCAGGGCTTGCGGGTAAGTCCTTTCTCCACAGCCTTTTTGGCGAGCAGACCGGCAGCCATCATCACCGCCGGGTTGGAGGTGTTGGTACAGGATGTGATCGCGGCGATCACCACATCGCCATCCCGCAAGCCGTGTACCGTTCCTGCTACCGGCACTTCCGCGGCAACGGTACGTCCGCGTAGCGCGATCATCTCATCCATCGCTGCACCGAGACTGCCCAGCGCCACCCGATCCTGTGGGCGTTTCGGGCCGGCCATACTGGGGGTCACCGTACTTAGATCCAACCCCAGGGACGCGCTATAAATGGGTTCGACTTCATCGTTGCGCCACAAACCCTGGGCCTTCGCGTACGCTTCCACCAGCGCGAGGGTTTGATCGTCGCGGCCGGACAGGTGCAAGTAATTGAGGGTTTCCTGGTCAAATGTAAAAAAGCCACAGGTGGCGCCGTACTCCGGGGCCATGTTGGCAATGGTGGCGCGATCGGCAAGGGGCAGACTGTCAAGTCCCGGCCCGAAAAACTCGACAAATTTTCCTACCACGCCGTGCTTGCGCAAGATCTGCGCAATGGTTAACACCAGATCGGTGGCTGTGACCCCCTCGGCCAGGCTCTCAGTCAGTCGCAAGCCGACCACGTCCGGAATCAGCATGGAAATCGGCTGCCCGAGCATGGCGGCTTCCGCTTCAATACCGCCCACACCCCAACCTAATACGCCAAGACCGTTAATCATCGTGGTGTGACTGTCTGTACCCACCAGGGAATCCGGATATGCCAACGTCTCGCCATTGACCTCGGATGTCCACACACCTTTGGCCAGATATTCCAGATTGACCTGATGACAGATCCCGGTGCCCGGCGGCACCACTCGGAAATTGGCGAAAGCGCTCTGCCCCCAGCGCAAAAACTGATAGCGTTCACGATTACGCTGCATTTCTATGGCGACGTTCTCCCGATAGGCGGAAGCATTGGCAAACTTATCCACCATCACCGAGTGATCTATCACCAGATCCACCTGGGTCAGAGGATTGACCAACGCCGGGTCGGCACCGCGGCGCGCGAGCGCATCGCGCATTGCCGCCAGGTCCACCACCCCGGGCACCCCGGTAAAATCCTGCATCAGCACCCGGGCAGGACGAAAGGCGATTTCCTGATCCTGCGCGTTTGCGTCGCGGTTGGCCAACGCCAGAATATGTTCCCGAGTCACGGTGCTGCCATCTTCAAAACGCAACAAATTTTCCAGCAATACTTTCAAACTGTAGGGCAGGCGGGATACGGCGGAAAAACCCTGCTCCACCAGAGCGGGCAAGCTGTAGTAACGATAGCTGGAATCGCCAACTTCGAGTTTGGCACCCGCGTTAAAACTGTTTATTGAAGACATGACATAGACTCCGGGTAAAAGCGTCAAAAAAGATACTACTCCAGTTTACGGCTTGGCGTTACAGGCGTACTGGAACTATCGCGACCTGAGTCAGGGATCAGCAGGTTTTTCGGAGTTGTCTTCTGGATCCTTTTCACCCACCAATTTTTTACGGAATTCCAGCACCTTTTCGTGCAGCTGCTCCGCATCACCATAGGGCACAAAGGTATCGTAACGCGGGTGTGCGCCCTTTACCCTGCGGGCATTTTTGATGGGACACCAATACTGTTCCGTACGCGCGGCAATTTCCCGCGAATAGGCAATAACACCATTACCATAACTACAATACGCGCAATTCAACTTTTCAAACGCGTTCAGATAAGCGAGACGATGACGATCCATAATAACGTGATCGGTTCTGTTAACGCGCGGAATGCCATACAGACGAAAACAGATGTGTTGATACAGCGTCATGCTTATATCGAGTAGCGCCAGGGGCACGACCATGCTGTAAATAATGGGGGCGGAAAGAACATTAAGGGGCCGACTGTGTCCAAACCACTCCCCCCAACGCATTTTCATCTCGCGATGCGCTTCGCGCATCTGCTGTTCAAAGCGAACGCGGGTGCCCTCTACGTGATAGCGAAATTTTTGTTCCTGCTCTCGATAGGCACCCTCCAGTTCCGTTTCGAGCAGGCGTATACGGTCAATGATATTTTGAATGTGTCCGTTCATTTTGCCTCGCTATCGGTGCGAATAAATTTTTCCATAAAATCGATGGGCAATGGAAAGACTATCGTATTAGAGCGTTCACCCGCTATCTCCGTCAGGGTTTGCAGATAGCGCAACTGCAAAGCCTCGGGTTGCTGCGCAAGCGTTCGCGCCGCTGCCAGCAACTTCTCGGAAGCTTGCATTTCACCTTCCGCGTGAATCACCTTGGCACGCCGGGTGCGCTCCGCCTCGGCCTGCTTGGCAATGGCACGCACCATAGTTTCATTTAAGTCGACGTGTTTGATTTCAACGTTGATGACTTTTATACACCAGGCATCGGTTTGTTGATCCAGTATGGTCTGAATATCAACGTTGAGCTTATCCCGTTCCGCGAGCATTTCATCCAGTTCGTGCTGACCCAGCACCGAACGCAGTGTGGTCTGCGCCAGTTGGCTGGTGGCCATGTAAAAATCTTCCACCTGAATGATCGCTT
>JBFJKD010000135.1:0-6264 GCA_041635095.1 Porticoccaceae bacterium | reverse complement strand
CTCACGGCTGTAAACCCTCCCCCACCTTTTCCGATTGGAAACCCGCGTCCCATTGAAAAACCGCGTGGCGCATGACCTGGGTCAATGTCGCATCAGGCAAGCATTATTACTATTGCACAGCTATGCTTAGCAGCGCGACCCACAATAATCGGGAAACCCGCCACGCCGCGGCCCCCGACCGTGGGGCGCCGGACAACTGTGTCGGCTAGCCTTGATATTTTGGTGCCCAACCCCGATGTCCGATGTCAATGACTGCAACACCTGGTTGATCTTTGCACCACCCACCAACAAAGGAAGGTTCATATGTCCAGATATATTCTCCCTGCAATTCTGTTAGCAACCGTGGCACTTGGCGGTTGCGCGAGTAATTCCGAACTGGCCAGCGTGCGCGCGGCTACTGAACGCGCCCAGGCCAGTGCCGACCGCGCTCAACAAACAGCTGATGCGGCCATGGCCACCGCCAACAAGGCGGCACAAAGCGCCGATCAGGCAAACGCCAGGGCAGGTAATGCCGAAGCAACAGCTAATCAGGTCAATGAAAAAGTCGACCGGATGTTCAAAAAAAGCATGATGAAGTGAGGTAAAGGCCGACGTTAGCGTTCGCTGAGGTGTTGCTCGGCGAGCGCCAGCGTTCGTAATTCGCACTATTCGCGAATTACCACACGGGTGCCAATCTGTACGTGGGGGGCGAGGGCGTCGATTTGCCGGTTACTCAGGGCCACGCACCCGTGCGTCCAGTTAAATGACTCGTGTACTTCTGGATTGCCGTTACCAATACCGTGGATGCCAATCGCCCCGCCGAGGGGAGTGGACATGGGCGGTACCTGCCCGCGACGATGGGCATCGGCAATACGACGAAAATGCTCACCATCGATGAGGTGGCGCGCCAACGCCAGTTCGGCTTGCGCGACGGTAGGGTAATCAAGGCCAATAAACAGCCGATAGGGACTGGCTGGGTCAATGGACGTTACCCGATAGGTTCCCAGAGGAGTGGTATCGTCGTGCAACTGGTGCAGCACCGCAACCCCTCCCCGACCAACCGAAATATTCTCGAAGCGCGCAATTTCGGAATCGCCCTGCATGACCTTGAGGGTGGCCATCCCAGTTTCTATCAGTAGCCATTCACTACCAGATGCCCGGCCCGGTTGCGGTTTGAGAGACAACAGCGTAAAAAACCCAATAACAGCGAGTGCGCGGAACACCTTATGTCTGGCTACATCCATACACTTATCTCGCGGATCGGGCGGATCGGGACCGGGGGCCGCAACGACGCACCAGGCTCCCTGCCGCCCCATAACTTGGCGCTACGCTTCGTCATCGCGCTACCCATCGCCCTTGGTTTTGCCACCTCTCCCCCCATCCTCGCGGCCACGTTTGATATGCCGCCCGCCGGCACCACGATTGTAGGGCAAATTCGCAGGGTCACACCGGGTGAAGACAATACCCTTCTGGATATTGCCCGCCACTACGACCTCGGCTACCACGAAATCACCTGGGCCAATCCCGGTGTGGACCCGTGGGTGCCTGATGCCGATACCCCGATCATAATTCCCACCCAATTTATTCTGCCACCACCACCCTGGCGGGGCATTGTGATAAATATTCCACAGCGTCGTCTGTATTATTTTTTTTCGGCTCCCGAGGGCACGCCCAAGGTGATAACGCTGCCCATCAGCATCGCACGGGAAGGTTGGTCCACACCCCTTGGTCACACCACAGTTATCGCCAAATACAAGGATCCCGCCTGGTTCGTTCCCAAATCTATTCGCGCAGAACAGATTAGTGCAGGCGAAATAGATTTCCCCACCTATTTTCCACCCGGGCCAGACAATCCCATGGGCATGCTGGCCATTCGAATTGGTTTCGACGGCATATTTATTCACGGTACCAACCGACCCTGGGGCGTGGGGATGCGCACCAGCCACGGCTGCCTGCACCTGTATCCCGAAGATGCGCTGACTCTTTTCCCGTTAATGAAAGCGGGCATACCAGTGCGGGTCATCAACAACCCGTTTATGGTCGGCGTCGATTCGGGACGATTACTGGTGACCCATTATCCAGCCGTTGCAGAATATCCGAGTACCAGCGACCCGTTTACGCAGGCGGTCATGGCTCTGGAGCCCTACCTCGTACCGGGGATAGCTCCGGGAGATGCCGGGATCAGCGAACCGTTCGACATTGACTGGAACCGATTGCAAAACATTATCGACGCCAACGTCGTGGTGCCTACACCGGTAAACCTGGGCACTCCGGTGCCGGACCAGCTGCTGAGAGCGGTCGAAGTACGGCCGTACGCCCAACAACCCTATGGCCGGGACGCCAACAACGCAGTACCGCCAGTGCGTCCGGGCACGGACCCCAGGCCGAGCGGACATGATCCATAACCACGAATCTGGTGCGTGCCTGGGCGTACCGCTATAACCGCACAATCGGCAAAACCTACCGACCGCGGTTAACCAAAACTCCCAGTGGAAATTGCAGGCACGTCCAGCGGCGCAGACACGCGGTTAGCGGTGTCTAGCGCGGCTCGCAAACAAAAACCGGAATATCCCGCGCAGAGCGCTCCTGATAAAGCGCGTAATCTGGATAATATTCGCAACAAATCGGCCACACCCGTGCCTTTTCCTCCGCATCCACCTGGCGCGCGCGCAATTTCATTTTTTTGCTTTTGTATTGCACCTCGATATCGGGATGTGCAACCAGGTTGTTGTACCACACCGGATTTTTCGGCGCGCCGCCCTGGGACGCCACCAAAATTACGCCATCCTGGTAGGGCACATACATCAGTGGCATAATTCTTTTTTTGCCGGACTTTGCGCCGGTCATGGTCACCAGACAGACGTCATAGCCCGCCAACTTGCCCATCAGGCGGCCATTGCTCCAGCGATAAACTTTCTCGTTCAAGGAAGAAAACACCTTAAGAAAAGGTAAAACTTTTTCCATCTGCTCCGACGTAGCGGTTTTTAAATTAACCATAATCCGAACTCCCCGAGTTAAATGAAAACATTTGTTATCGATCGTTTTTTAAGCGGCTCTACACCTGTTTATTAAATGCCTGTCAGCGGATAGCGCCGCCAGCTTTGAGGGCAGCAATTTCTTCCCTGTCCAGTCCCCAGTCCGCCATGACCTGCTCGCTGTGTTGTCCGGCGCTTGGGGTGGGACCTTTAATCGACGAGGGCGTCCCCAAAAATCGCGGTGCGGGCGCCGGGTGCCACTCGCCATCGCACTCGACAAACGCGCCACGCTGCTGGTTGTGATGATAGTGCCGCGCCTCGGTTAAACCGAGTACTGGCGCGAAACAAATATCCGTATTCTCCATCAACTGGCACCACTCATCCCGTGTTTTGGTCAGAAAAATTTGCTGGAATTTTTCTTTCATTGCTGGCCATTGACTGCGCTCCATCTGTGCAGGAAGCGACTTCGGATCAAGCTCCAGTTTTTCCAGTAGCTCGGCGTAAAATTTCGGTTCGATCGAGGCGATAGACACGTATTTCCCGTCTTTGGTGCAATAGGTGGTGTAAAAATGCGCACCGCTATCGAGAATATTGCTGCCCCTTTTGTCTTCATGTATGCCTGCGGCGAGCATGCCGTAGGTGGCGGTCATCAGCGACAGCGCACCGTCCACCATGCCGGCGTCGACCACCTGCCCCTTACCGGTGTTCTTCGCAGACAACAGTGCCGCCAAAATTCCAACCACCATGTACAGGGTACCGCCACCGTAATCTCCCACCAGATTCAGGGGTGGCGCGGGGGGCTGGTCATCGCTCAGACCGATGGCGTGTAACGCCCCGGACAGGGCAATATAGTTGAGATCGTGCCCGGCCGCCTGAGCCAATGGACCTGCCTGGCCCCAGCCAGTAATCCGTCCGTAAACCAGTCTGGCATTACGTGCCAGACAAATATCCGGACCCAGCCCCAGACGCTCCATCACCCCGGGCCGAAACCCTTCGACCAGCGCATCCGCCTGATCAATCATTTTCAGTAAGGCGGCGATGTCCTGCGGATTTTTCAAATCCACAGCCACCGAGCGACGGCCGCGACCGGTGAAGCTGAAGCGAGTATCCATGGCGATACCCAGCCCCGCGTCCTGGGTGCGGTCGATGCGAATCACATCCGCGCCCATATCCGACAACATCATCGCCGTCATCGGCGCCGGGCCAATGCCCGCCAACTCGATTACCTTAAAACCCTGTAGTGGTCCGCCCATTACCCTCTCCCATCCCAGTCGTGTTTATCAAGTATGCAACCGTCCGTTCATTCAGACAGTTCATGCCGTTTTTTTGCAGCCACAATCGCCTGCACTAACTCTAACCCGGTTTTGTCACAGGGTGGTAAATCCACATCGCTCAACGCCAGCGGCTGTGTGCGCTGTCCCCACTTTAATAGGTGAGCACTCCAGGTCAAACCACCGCCGAAAGCCGGCATCAGTACTAACCCACCCGCCTTAACTCGGCCCTCTTCCACCGCCTCTACCAGTGCAACCAGGATGGTTGCTGCGGACATATTTGCGTGGCGGTGGATATTCACAAACATTTTGTCTTCCCCCACATTAAGACGCTTAGCCAACGCGTCAATAATTCTGAGATTAGCCTGGTGTGGCACCACCAGATCGACATCCTCGGCACCCAGATTAGCCCCGGCCAATACCTTGGCAACCGCCTGACCCATGCCACTGACAGCCTTTTTAAATATTTCCTGTCCCTCAAAACTCCACCGGGTTTTACCAACCTGCCAGCCCTGATTCGCCTTCGCCAGTCCCCAGCCGTGCACGGCGAGAATGTCCCGCGACTCGCCAAAGCAACCGAGCGCCTGTTCGAGCACGCCGCTTTCCTCGGTACTCGCCTCAAGTACCAACGCCGCCGCCCCGTCGCCAAACAACACTGCGACATTGCGATCACTCCAGTCCATCACCGGGCTGATGGATTCGGCGCCGATGATCAGTGCATTTTTTACCACACCGGTGCGAATCATCGCGGTCGCGGTGGACAGGGCGTACATCCCGCTGGTGCAGGCGGTATTGACGTCCATGGCGGCGGCGTTAACCGCCCCCAGCAATTGTTGCACTCGCGAAGCCGCATTTGGCACCATCTCGTCAAAGCTACAGCTGCCAAACACGATCAACTCAATATCTGCGGCGTTGACACCGGCCGCGGCCAGCGCGCGCACACAAGCCACATGTGCCAGATCGCTAACCGGCACGTGGGAGATGCGACGCTCCTGCATACCGGTACGGCTGCGAATCCACTGGTCATCCGTATCGATAAAATGGCTCAAATCCTGATTGGACAATATCGCGGGGGGCAGGCATTTGCCCCAACCGGTTATGGCGGCGTAGATCATGGGGCGTCGCTCATGACTAATATCTCGGCATTCGCAAGTATCTCGGCATTCGCAAGAAAAGATTCGCAACACAACCGATTCAGTTTATCTGCTCCGCACTTCGACGTCGAACCCTGCTGGGTTACACTCTCGCCATCGCAGTTTAGCCAGCCGACCCCACAGGCCCGACACAGCACGGAACAGTTACCAATATGCAAGAAATTGCCTCAATCATTTGTCCATATTGTGGAGAAAACATCGAAGTCCTGATCGACTGCTCGGTGCCCGAACAAACATACATTGAAGATTGCGCGGTATGCTGCCACCCCATCACCCTGGATATTATCGTCGACGAAGACCTGCTCCCCCAGGTATCACCCCGCCATGAAAACGAATAAATCCGGTATCTACCGAGCTTTTGTTACCGGGCCAGCCACTTCAATTGACCTGCCGCTGGCGCCCTGACCAGTAGGGTTTGCGCAATTCAGTTTTTAACACCTTGCCGACCCCGGAGAGTGGCAACGGCTCGGTCTGGACAGACACCGTGCGCGGGCATTTAAAGCCTCCCAGGAGCGCCTTGCAGTGGGCGATTACATCCTGCTCCGCCAAAGCCTGACCAACGTGCGGCACCACCACCGCATGCACCGCCTCCCCCCACTCGCCGTGGGGAATGCCAAACACCGCGCACTCGTTGACCTCCGCCATTTGCGCAATGCAGTTTTCCACTTCCACGCAGTACACATTTTCACCGCCGGTGACCACCATATCCTTGATCCGATCGACAATAAAAACAAAGCCCTCGGCATCCATATAGGCCGCATCGCCGGTATGGTACCAGCCGCCCCGCAGCGCCTGTGCCGTTGCCTCCGGGTTATTCCAGTAGCCCTGCATCACCATCGGTCCACGCAACACAATTTCGCCGATCTCCCCCGTCGCCAGAGGCTG
>JBFJKD010000134.1:0-6317 GCA_041635095.1 Porticoccaceae bacterium | reverse complement strand
TGCCGGAATGAAGTCGCCCTGAATCAGATATTTCGCCGCCTGGGATGCCATACCTGCGGCAAGTAGCATCAACATGATTGCGGTCACAGAAAAGAAGTAACGCATTGGGATACGGATCAATCCACCGTATAGTGCGAACCCGACCAGCGTTCCGGTCAACAGCCCGATACCACTGCCAACAGCCATGCCACCAGCGGTGGAACCACTGGCTGCTATGCCGTACAGAAACAATACGACTTCCGCCCCTTCGCGCAGCACCGCCAAACCCACCAGGGTCACCAGCACGGTAATCGGCTCGATACCCTGACGCACCGACTCGCCCGCCTTGGTTGCTTCCCCAGCCAGTTCCGCGCCATGTACCGACATCCAGATATTGTGCCAGGCAAGCATCAGTACCACCGCCAACAAAATGCTAGCGTTAAACAACTCTTGCCCCATTCCCTCGGCCATCTCCGCAACCGCGTCGGCAAACACGGCCACCAGTCCGGCACCAGCAACGCCAAGGATAATGCCCACCAGTACTGCCAGCCCGCGACGGTTCACACCCCGTGTTACCGCGCACACAATACCGATCACCAGAGCGGCTTCGAGAACTTCGCGAAACACAATAATGAGCGAACTTAACATGGCTACCTCGACCTATTTCGCAACAAGCTATTTGGCAACGACCTATTTGGCAACGACTACGCCCTGGGCGGTGTCCATATTGAACTCACCAAAGAAGACATAACGACCAGGCTTGAGCGGGCCGATAAATATCTTGGCGGTCTTATTGCCGGCGATAATCTTTTCCCGGTGCAGATCGTAACTTTCGAATTCCTCCGGAGTAGAATCCTGATTTTCCACCACCAGCAAAACCTTTTTACCCGCTGGCACGATAACTTCCGCCGGGTGGAAACGATGATCCTTGATAACCAGTTTGAATTCCTGCGTTTCGGCCACCGCACTACCCGCGACCAGCGCCAGTAACAACATCGCAACTCGTATAGACATAATCACCTCCCATGAACTTCCAACCAATGAATACAAATGATAATGATTCGTATTTGTAAATGCAACTGTGTTTTATATTAAATAACAACCTGATCGAAAAGAATTGATTTATATCAAGTGATTGGAAGGCACGGGGCAGTGTGGCGCAGGGAAGCTGCCTGAACGACTCCAGCTCGAATTAGGTGGGGTAAACTACGGCGCGTTGGACTAACAGTATGAGAACCCGGGAAAACGACTATCGGAACGAGCGGACTTACCACACAACCGATCCCAGTTACCCTTTCCGACGACTGGCGAACAGCGGGGCTAGAGGGAGATCTTGACTCCTGCCGCAGCGGCCAGTGCTTTGGCTTTGGCCTCGGCTACGCTCTGCCCTCGCGCCAGCGCCACCCCCATTCTACGGCGCCCCTTTACCTCGGGTTTACCAAACAGCCGTAACTGGGTGTCCGGTTCCGCCAGCGCGCCCTGCAACTCCTGAAACGACACCTGAGTGGACTCCCCTGCCACCAGTATCACCGCAGAGGCGCTCGGCCCGTGCTGCACGATATTGGGGATGGGTAAACCTAGAATCGCCCTGACGTGCAGGGCAAACTGTGACAGGTCCTGGGAAATCATGGTCACCATTCCGGTGTCGTGGGGCCGCGGCGACACTTCGCTGAAAATCACGTCGTCGCCCTTCACAAACAGTTCTACTCCGAAAATTCCCCAG
The DNA here is from genome assembly GCA_041635095.1 of Porticoccaceae bacterium. Classification (GTDB taxonomy): domain Bacteria; phylum Pseudomonadota; class Gammaproteobacteria; order Pseudomonadales; family Porticoccaceae; genus JBFJKD01. The sequence continues at coordinate 4,615 of JBFJKD010000134.1, read as the reverse complement.
CCCCCCAGAGCGTCGGTGACCCGCCGCGCAATTTGTTGTGCGGCCTTGAGCGCCACCGGACTCATACCCTGCGGTTGCCAGCTTTCCCGGTAGTCGCCATCTTCCTGGCGGTGGCCAATAGGCTCACAAAAACTGGTGCCATCCCGGTGGCGCACTGTCAGTAACGTAATTTCGTAGTCGAAATCCACAAAGCCTTCAATAATGACCCGTCCGGCACCAGCGCGCCCACCTTCCTGAGCGTACTGCCAGGCGCGGCTAGTATCTGCGGCGCTACGCACCAGGCTCTGTCCCTTGCCGGACGAACTCATAATGGGTTTCACCAGACAGGGAATACCGATTGCCGCCACCGCTTCGTCAAATTCTTCGCGGGTACCGGCGAAACGGTAAGTCGAAGTCGGTACACCTAGCTCCTCCCCGGCCAGACGTCGAATACCCTCGCGATTCATGGTCAGCTGCGCCGCCCGCGCCGTTGGCACCACCCGATAACCTTCGCGCTCCAGCTCTACCAGGGTCTCGGTGGCAATCGCTTCTATTTCTGGAACGATATAATCGGGTTTCTCCCGTTCAATAATATTCCGTAGCGCGTTGCCATCCAGCATCGACAGGGTATAGCTGCGATCGGCCACCTGCATCGCCGGTGCGTGGGCGTAACGATCAATTGCGATTACCTCAATGCCAAGGCGCTGCAACTCTATAACCACTTCTTTACCAAGTTCACCCGATCCACATAACAACACTTTGGTGGCAGTGGAGGAAAACGGCGTGCCAATCGCTACCATTGTCAGGTACCCGTAAGACGTCAATTGCCGGGCATTATAGGCCAGACCACCGGTCGAGAACGAGGGTCACCGGCGGGTTGGTGGAGGTTATCAGTTTCTAAAGGCGAGAGCGTCCCCGCCGACAGCGGTTACCGCAATCGGCGAGTAACAACACAGGAAGGTAGACCGGGGCGAGATTGTTCCTTTGGCAACGTTCCTTTGACAACGTTCCTTTGACAACAAAGATACGACCATGGAGCAAGACTTCTCTGATTAATCGAACCCAGGTCGGTTATCGAAAATTTTCTCCAATGCCTTGAAATTCAACACCACACATGCCACTGACCATAGCAGTGACAACACCCGGTTCGCACGATTGCGGCATTGTTAATCTAACGTTGAATTGAAGCGGTGGTCAGTAAGACGCCTAAACCTCGGCGCAAAAAACATTTCCGTTTTTGGCCAGCCCCCCGTATGTTACGCCGATGGCAAAATTAATCCTGTTACTGGTACTCGGTTTTATCGCTTGGTATGGCTGGCGTCGCCTGCTGGAGCTGAAGAAGCTACCGGCGGCGCAGCGTAAATCTGCACTCCTGCGCGGCGCCTTTATTGCGCTATTCGTGGTGACTGTGGGCTTGGTAGTGACCGGCCGCGCGCACTGGATTACCGCCGCCATCGCGGGTCTGTTGCCGTTAACCCAAAAATTGGCCCATGTTGCGCTCAGGGCATTTCCTCTGTTGCAATTCTGGCAACGCACAACCGGCGCCCGACTCGGCCCTAAAATAAAAACCGCCGCGCTGGAAATCACCGTCAACCTGGCAACTGGCGGTGTCGATGGGAAAATACTTCAGGGGGAATATGCCGATCAGCTACTATCGGCCCTGAATCGCACACAGTTGGAACAGGTACTCACGACATGGCGCGGCGAGGATCGCGAATCAGCGCTGCTCCTCAATGCGTATATGGCGCGCCGTTTTGCTGGCACCCAGTCGGACGCGGGCCAGCAACCACCCCCGCCAGCAAGTCAATTAAACATCGACGAAGCACGACAAATTCTCGGCGTTCAGGACACCGCCTCCCGGGAAGAAATTATCAAAGCCCACAAACGACTCATACAAAAACTGCATCCGGATCGCGGCGGGAACGACTACCTGGCCGCCAAAGTTAACGCTGCGAAAGATCTGCTTGTAGGGTAGATACGGTGTACCCCACCTGTCGCGCTCCGTATAATGCCCGTCCGGCAAATACGCTCACTCGTCCCGGTGGCACAGCTGGATAGCGCAGCCCCCTCCTAAGGGGCAGGTCAGAGGTTCGAATCCTCTCCGGGACGCCAATTACTATCGTACCAGTTGTCAGTTTCGCACCACCCGCCAGGAAAAATAATGTTGGTGGAAATTGATTGCCTGCTATTTGCCGACTCAATATCTCAGTAGAATGCGCGCACCTTGTCGCTGCTAGCCACCGCTAGCGGCTTTGCCGATGGAAAACCACACTGCATGCTGCCCACAGACACTATAGAATTTGCCAAACATGTTCTTACAGGGTTTGCTGTCATTCTCGGCGTCGGCTGCCTGTGCGGCGCACTATCCAGAAAAATTGGTATACCCGATATTGTTCTCTACCTGATTGCGGGTATGGCGCTGGGCGGCGCCGGCCTGGGCGTACTCGATATCACGGCGGACAGCGCGGTAAACCAGGCTATCCTTATTTTTGGTGCCTCTTACCTGGTGTTTGATGGTGGCGCGTCGCTGCGTCTAAAGGTGCTGAGCCAAGTGTGGATTTCCATCACCGTGATCGCCACTGTCGGCCTGCTGATCACCGCTGCGGTGACCGCTGCAGCCGCGTACTACATCGCCGATATCCCACTCATGGTTGCGTTGCTAATTGGCGCCGCTATCGCCTCCACCGATCCCGCTACGCTAGTTCCGATTTTCAAGCAGGTGCCTATTCGCGAGCGCGTCGCGCAAACTGTTATGGCGGAGTCGGCGTTTAACGACGCCATGGGCGCTATCGCCACCTTTACCATAGCTGGAATCATGCTGGGAACCGAGGATTTCTCTCTGCCAGGTACTCTGGCTGGTCTTGTCTACGCGGGTGGTGGCGGTTTGTTGGTTGGACTGGTCGCCGGGTATACCTTTATCTTCCTCGTGGCGCCGACGAAAATCGGCATGCTAACTGGTTTCGCCCCGGTATTTAAAATTGTTGCCATATTGGTTACCTATCTCGGTGCCGACGCCGTCGGCGCATCCGGCTTTATGGCGGTATTTGTGCTGGGCATTATGGTCGGTAATCGCAGAGCATTTAACGCTGCATTTACCGATCACGACACCGAAAGTTTTGAGTCATTCCAGGGCATCATCGCTGAAATGATGCGCATTATGGTATTTATCTTGCTCGGCTCCCACGTCGATTTTGAGCTGATCAATCGCTATCTGGTCGATGGCATCATCATTGTCGCAGTACTGATGCTGGTGGCGAGACCGTTAACTGTGTTTCTGTGTTGCCTCCCCGACCAGCGTGCCAAATGGACCCTGAATGAAATGTTGTTTATGTGCTGGACACGCGAAACCGGTGTGATTCCCGCCGCGCTCGCGGGTTTGCTTATCGGCATGGGGGTACCCGGTGCCAAAGAGGTTGCCGCAACGGTATTTATCGCCATCATCATCACTATTGTGGTGCAGGCATCGAGCACCAAATGGTTAGCCGGCAAGCTGGGATTACTGGAAAAAAAGTAACTGTCTGCTTGCGATCAGGCTCTCGACACGGAAAAATATGACCTGCTGAGTCGCGCAGTGCGCTACCGCTCTTCCAATCTCTACGCAGTCAGCACTCCGTTTTTTTCCCTGAGCCTTTTAGCCGCCGCGACCATTTTCTCCAATGCGGATTCAACCTCCGGCCAGGCGCGGGTTTTTAAGCCACAGTCCGGATTCACCCACAGACGATCTTGCGGAATATACCGCGCGGCTTCCTCAAGCAAGGCCACCATGGCATCAGTGCCGGGAATATTTGGCGAATGGATATCGTACACGCCGGGACCGATATCATTGGGATACGCGAAATTTTCAAAAGCACCAAGCAGCTCCATCCGGGAACGGGAGGTCTCAATGGTAATCACATCGGCGTCCATCGCGGCGATCCAGGCAATAATGTCGTTAAAGTTCGAATAACACATATGGGTGTGGATCTGTGTTGCATCCGCCACGCCACTGGCCATGACCTTGAATGCATGTACCGCCCAATGCAAATAATCCGCCCAGTCTTTGCGTCGCAACGGCAATCCTTCCCGGAGCACCGCTTCGTCGATCTGAATAATATGCACACCAGATTTTTCCAGATCCAGCACCTCGTCGCGCAGAGCCAGAGCAATTTGCAAGCACGTATCAGCACGCGGCACGTCGTCGCGCACAAATGACCAGTTCAATATCGTCACCGGACCGGTGAGCATGCCTTTGACCGGCTTTGCGGTTAACGACTGGGCATAGTTGATCCACTCCACCGTGATAGCACGCGGACGACTGACGTCGCCGTAAATAATTGGCGGCTTGACGCACCGTGATCCATAGGACTGAACCCATCCGTTAGCGGTAAATGCAAAGCCTTGTAACTGCTCGCCAAAGTACTCCACCATGTCATTGCGTTCCGGCTCGCCATGGACCAGCACATCGAGTCCAAGTTTTTCTTGCGCGTCGATCACCCGCGCAATTTCGGCGCGCATGGCCTGCCGGTAAGCGATTTCGCCGACCTCACCATTTTTGTAGCGGCGCCGCACTGCGCGAATTTCCGGGGTTTGCGGGAAGGAACCGATGGTGGTGGTCGGAAACAGTGGCAGCTTAAGCCAGTCGCGTTGGAGGACGATA
>JBFJKD010000133.1:0-6373 GCA_041635095.1 Porticoccaceae bacterium | reverse complement strand
GGCAACAATTTTCGGATGATGTGGTATAGCCATGTGCGCCATCGAGCGAGCCTGGTATCGACCTTATGGCTGGACGCTTGCGTTACTGCCGCTGACCGGAGTTTTCTACACTATAGCCCGCGTGCGGCGCTGGGTGCTGTGTCGTTGTTATCATCAAAGACAGTTTCCGGTGCCGGTTGTTGTGGTCGGAAATATTGCTGTCGGCGGCACCGGAAAAACACCGTTAATAATCGCGCTGGTAGAACAATTACGCGCGCGCGGTTATCGCCCCGGCGTTGTGAGTCGGGGTTACGGCGGCTCGGGTAATCGACAGCCGCTAGTAGTGACGGCCGCTACCACGGTGGAAATTGCCGGTGACGAAGCAGTCTTAGTCGTCAGAGCAACCAACTGCCCGGTAGTTATCTGCGCGGATCGACGCAGAGCTATTGCCGAGTTATTAAAAAGTGGTGATTGCGACCTGGTGTTGAGTGACGACGGTTTGCAGCATTACCGTATGTACCGGGATATGGAGATCGCGGTGGTAGATGGCGCGCGTGGTTTTGGTAATGGCTACTGTCTTCCGGCGGGGCCGTTGCGCGAACCCGTATCGCGTTTGCGTAGCGTTGACGCGGTTATTATTAATGGTGAGACGGCTCGGGCGCGCACTGTCTGGCCAGATAGTCAGGCCATACAGGTGCGACCCACTCGGTTTCGGCATCTCGCCAGTGGCAGGGTGTGTTCACTCGACGAGTGGGCTCTGTCAAAAACTGTATACGCGCTGGCAGGCATTGGTAATCCACAACGCTTTGCCGACACGCTGACGGAGTTGGGATTTAGTGCGACATTGCAAACATTTCCCGACCACTATAAATTTCGGCGGGAGGATTTTCAGTTTGCAGATGGCGCGCCCGTTATCGTAACCAGTAAGGATGCAGTTAAATGTGAAGCCTTTGTCGACCATCATATTTGGGTTCTTGAAGTAGCGACTGAGGTGCCCGAGTCTGTTCTCAATGATATTGAAAAATTAAGTGATAAAATAGATTATAAAAATAAGGTAGTTAATTGAAAATTAAATATATTGTTGTAATTCCGGCGCGCTATGGCTCCAGTCGTCTGGAAGGTAAGCCGCTGCTGGATATTGCCGGTAAGTCCATGATTAATCGGGTTTACGAGCAAGCGTCCAAGAGCGCTGCGGATCGGGTACTGGTGGCGACTGACGATCTGCGCATTGCCGACGCCGTGGCAGCGTTCGGCGGCGATGTCGTCATGACATCGGCAACCCATAGCTCAGGCACAGATCGGCTTCACGAAGTGGCCGAGCGCCTTGGGTTCGCGGAAGACACTATTGTTGTCAATGTGCAGGGCGACGAACCCTTAATCCCGCCGCAGGTAATCGACCAGGTTGCCCGCAACCTGGCGGATCGGCCGCAGCTGGGCGTGGCGACCCTGTGCGAGAACATCGCAACCTACGCGGATTTTATGAATCCCAATGTGGTCAAGGTGGTAACCGACACAAATCGCCTGGCGCTGTATTTTAGCAGGGCCGCTATTCCCTGGCCCCGCGACCATTTTAAGAATGGGCTCCAGACATTACCGCAGGCGTGCGTGGCACAGCGCCATATTGGTTTGTATGCCTATCGTGTACGTACGCTCAAGCAATTTGTGGGCTGGCCGATGGCGCCGCTCGAAGCCCTGGAAGCGCTTGAACAGCTGCGTTTTCTGTGGCATGGCGAGGCGATTCATGTAGCGGAAGCGGGTACGCCCGTACCTGGCGGTGTCGATACATTTGACGATCTGCACCGGGTGACAGCGTTGCTGCGTCGGGACACTGCTCAGTGAAGCGCTTTTTTCCCCGACAAAAAGACGAGATTCTCAATATATGAATCCCGCTCTGCCTATTCAACAAGACGTGGAGCTAACCCCTTACAACACCCTGGCATTGAAGGCCCGGGCGGAGTATTTCTGTCGCGTCACCAGCGCCGAACTTTTGCGGGAGGTTCTGGATTGGGCGCGTAATAAGCACTTACCGGTGATCTGCCTGGGCGGGGGCAGCAATATCGTCCTGGCTGGCGATCTAGCGGGCCTGGTATTGCTGATCGATATTGGCAGTATGCAGGTTATCGAGCAGAACAAAGACGTGGTGCAGGTATCGATCGGCGCTGGGAAGAACTGGGACGAGACGGTACGGGATTGCCTGGCTCGGGATTGGTACGGGCTTGAGAATCTTGCGCTGATACCCGGTAAGGTGGGGGCGGCGCCCATTCAGAACATCGGGGCCTATGGTGTAGAGTTGAGTGAAGTGCTGGTGACGTTGCGCGCCGTTGATATAGATACTGGTGAGGTACTTACTTTATCCAATGCCGATTGCCGCTTTGGCTACCGCGATAGCATTTTCAAAGGTTCGTTGAAAAATCGTATGGCGATCATGGATGTCACCCTCGGCTTGAGCAAGATGCCGCGGTTACGCCTCGATTACCCGGCGCTGGCCCGTGAAATAGAGGGGCTGGCGTTGCCGGTGACCGCACAACTTGTTTACGACGCGGTGTGTTCCATTCGGCGGCGTAAATTACCCGATCCGGCAACTTTGCCTAATGTGGGTAGTTTTTTTAAAAATCCACTGGTGAGTCGTCAATTCGCGGCAGCACTGTTGGTTCACCACCCGGAACTGGTATGTTTTCCTCAGGCTGATGGTCGCGTAAAGCTCGCCGCTGGCTGGCTCCTTGAGTATGCTGGCTGGAAAGGGCGGCGCAGCGGATGTGCAGGTGTGCATGTGGATCAGGCGCTGGTGCTGGTAAATTATGGCGGCAGTACCGCGCAACAAATCCTCACTCTGGCCGAAGATATGCGCGCTGACATACGCAAACGGTTTGATGTAAATCTTGAAATTGAACCCAGCGTTTTGGGTTTGCAATGCTAATACGCTTGCCGGTGTCAGGTTTTCTCGCGTCGAGGCATAAACCGTGAATCAATTTACCCTGTTAAACGAGGTCGACAGTATTGCGCTGCCGGGTGGCGGTCATCTGCGGCTCTGGCCACGGTTTCTCGATGGTGAAACCGCCGATGCATTGTTAAACAAGTTGCTACACCGGGTAGCGTGGGAGCAAAGTCGAATTGCGATTGGTGGTCGACAACGCCTGATTCCGAGAATGAACGCGTGGTTCGGCGATGCGGACGCCGATTACAGTTATTCGGGCGTACAACTGGTACGACAGCGTTGGTTACCGGAATTGAAACTTGTTAAAGAAAATATTTGTGCGCTCACCGGCGCTGTATTTAATAGCGCACTGCTTAATCTTTACCGCGACGGACGGGATAGCGTCGATTGGCACAGTGACGATGAAGCGGAGCTGGGGCCGGATCCGGTGATAGCCTCCTTGAGTCTCGGTGCGACGCGACGTTTCGACTTGCGCACTAAAGCTACACCGGGACGGCAACAAATGCAGATACCATTGACTCACGGTTCACTATTGTTAATGGGTGTCGGTACACAGCGCGTCTGGCAGCATCGCATCGCCAAAACACCGGGCGATGTTGGACAACGTGTTAACTTGACCTTACGCAATATTCTGCGCGTGGTGTAATACCGGGCAAAATGCTAACCTCTCAGAAGTGTTTTTCCAGAGTGAGGATATTTTTTGCTGAAAGTTATTGTAATTGACGACCACGATCTGGTGCGTCTAGGAATTTGTGGCTTGTTGGAACAAATTGCGGATGTCGAGGTGGTGGCGCAAGGAGCCAGCGGGGAAGAGGCAATCTCGCTCGCTCGGGAATATCAACCCGACATCATGTTTATGGATATTCGTATGCCCGGTATAGGCGGCCTGGAGGCGACGCGACGTCTGCTGCTAGCCAATGCCACGCTTAAGGTGGTTGTAATCAGTGCACTCAACGACGAGATGTATCCGACCCAGTTACTCAAGGCCGGGGCGGCCGGCTACATCACCAAGAATGCCGACGCCAACGAAATAGAGGAGGCGTTACGGACCCTGGCCGACGGGCGAGTGTATGTCAGTCCGGCTATTGCGCAAATGATGGTGGTACACGGCCTGTCGGGAAATCAAAAACTATCTCCCTTGGCACAACTTTCCGAGCGCGAACTTCAAATCGCACAAATGATAACCAATGGTCACCGCGCCAACGAAATTGCCGGCGTGTTGAATATAAGTCCCAAAACGATTAATACGTACAAATATCGTATTTATCATAAACTCAGCGTTAGTAATGATGTTGAACTGACGTTGCTCGCCGTAAAATACGGACTGGTTAATCCCAGCGAGGTCATTTGACGGCCACCAATGTTGGTATATTTGGCTTCGGACTATAATTTTTTTATGGCGTAACTGTAATATATGGCCTTTGATTCCAAAATATTTCTCAAGAACCTGACCACGCTCCCCGGGGTTTATCAAATGCTCGACCCTCGGGGCCAGGTTCTATACGTGGGTAAGGCCGGCAATCTGCGTAACCGTGTCAGCAGCTACTTTCGAAAAACCGGTCTCACACCGAAAACAACAATGCTGGTAAGTCGCATTCACAGCGTGGATGTGACCGTTACTGAAACCGAAGTGGAAGCACTCATTCTTGAACAAAATCTCATCAAACAATATCGACCCCCGTTCAATATATTGCTGCGCGACGACAAGTCCTATCCATATATTTTTTTGGCGACCCAGGATGACTTTCCGCGTATTAGCGTTCATCGGGGTGCCAAACGTAGCAAAGGTATGTATTTTGGGCCTTATCCCAGTGCCTCGTCAGTCAGGGAGAGTCTGGGGTTTTTACAGAAAACCTTTAAGATACGGCAATGTGAAGATTCTTTTTACAAAAACCGTACGCGTCCCTGTTTGCAGTATCAGATCAATCGTTGTACGGCGCCCTGCGTCGGACTGATCAGCAAGGAACACTATGCACGCGATGTGCGCCGCACCCAGATGTTTCTGGAAGGCAAAAACCAGCCCCTGATGCGCGAGTTAGAGGGCGGTATGGATGAGGCGGTGGGACGCCTGGCGTTCGAGGAGGCTGCTGCATGTCGCGACCAAATAGCCGCATTGCGCGAAGTGCAGGCGCTGCAGGTGATAGAGTCCGGGCGAGGGAGTCTGGACGTTGTGGCCAGCGCTGTCGACGGCGGTGAGGCCTGCGTGCACATATTGTATATAAGGCATGGCCGTATTCTGGGCAGTCGCAGTTTTTACCCGAAAATTCCGCTGGATACGGAATACGCAGATGTTCTGGCTGAATTTGTACCCCAGCACTATCTCAAAATGGGCGGCGTCGTTGATATTCCAGGGGAAATTATTTTGAGCGAATCCCTTGCCGATAAACCTGTACTGGAAAAAGCGCTATCTAGCGCCGCCAAGCGCCGCGTAGAGCTCAAGTCTCCGCTGCGGGGCACCCGTGTAAAGTGGTTGGATCTGGCGAAACGTACGGCTGAACAGAATTTGACGGGGCGCCTGGCAGCACAACGGGCTATCGATAATCGTTTTAGTGCGCTGTGTCACTTGCTCGGTCTGGCGCAGGTGCCGGAACGCATGGAGTGCTTCGATATTAGTCATAGTAGCGGTGAGGCGACGGTCGCATCCTGTGTGGTATTCAACCGGGAAGGTCCGCTGAAAACAGATTATCGACGCTTTAATATTTCCGGTATTCAGGGCGGGGACGATTACGCGGCAATGGAACAAGCGCTGCGCCGACGCTACATACGGTTGCGTGCTGGTGAGGCGAAATTGCCCGACGTATTGTTTATCGATGGGGGTAAAGGACAGCTGCGAGTTGCGCGCAAGGTGCTTGACGAGCTGGACATCAAGGCAGTCACTTTGGTGGGCGTGGCGAAAGGCACCAGCCGCAAACCAGGGTTGGAAACGCTACTGCTTAGCACAATCGATACTGAACGAGAGATTGTTCCAGATGCGGCAAGCTTGCTGCTGATTCAACAAATTCGGGATGAAGCTCATCGTTTTGCAATTACTGGCCATCGCCAGCGTCGTGATCGCCAACGCCGTACTTCAGTACTCGATAGAATTCCGGGGGTGGGCCCACGCCGCCGCCGAGAGTTGTTACGTTTCTTTGGTGGTAGTTCGGCAGTGGCCAAAGCCAGCGTGGCCGATCTGATGCGGGTCCCCACAATCAACCGAAAAGTCGCAGAAACTATTTACAGCATTTTGCACAACGAGTAACGTGCACAGCAACTGACGGATCCCATCCTATGTACAATCTACCTAATTTAATCACGTTGCTGCGCATCGTGCTCATTCCACTGCTGGTAATTGTTTTCTATTTGCCGTGGGAATGGCGCTATATCGCCAGCGGCGCACTGTTTGGACTCGCGGCCATTACGGATTGGCTGGATGGTTACCTGGCGAGGAAATTGAACAAAACTACGCCGTTTGGCGCGTTT
>JBFJKD010000132.1:0-6375 GCA_041635095.1 Porticoccaceae bacterium | reverse complement strand
TGAGCATATCGCAATGTGGGTAGTTGTTCCGGTAAAGGATCTCGCCAGCGCCAAACAACGTCTGGCGGATATTTTGACGCCCATCGAGCGCGCCAGATTGATGTCCAACATGCTTGCGGACGTGCTGGGCGCGGTTGCTGGCGCTGGTGGGATTGCGGGATTGGCGGTCATTACCAACGATGCCGCAGTCAAAACCATCGCCGAAAAATATGGGGCCAGGGTGATCCCCGAACCGCTGGGTAGCAATCTGTGTTCGGCCGCGAGCCACGCGTTGCGGGTGCTCGCTTCGGAGGGGGTTGGCAGTGCGGCAATTATTCCCGCCGACGTGCCATTGCTAACGTCTGAGATTGTGCATCGACTGTGCGTTGCTCACGATAAATATCGGGGAGTCACCCTCGCACCGGCAATGCGTGATGGGGGCACCAATGCCCTGGCCCTGTCCACACCGCAGGTGATCGCGCCCGCATTCGGCACGGACAGCTTCCGACTTCACTGCGGGATGGCGCGGGCGGTAGACATTGAGCCAGTAATTGTTATGGAGCCTGAGCTGAGTCTCGATATTGATACGTTGCATGATTTGCAAGAATTGCTACACAGGCAGGTAAAGTGTGCTACCCAGCACTACCTGTTCGACAGCGGCATTGCGGCGCGACTCAGGCTGCGGCCGGAAGTGTCCGTCGGCCTCGCCAGCGCCATGCCGCCAGCTCACAGCCTGCACAGGAGTAGCCAGTGAATAGTTTTTTGAAACCTCCCGCGGGGTATTCCCCCGGTATCCGTCCACCTGCTGAACAGGTGTTGGCCCTTGCCGATGACAACAATCTTCAAGGGCTTATGGCACAAGCGGCGGCGTTGCGCGATACGGGGCATGGCGCGGTCATCAGTTTTTCGCGCAAAGTATTTATTCCACTGACCCAACTGTGCCGCGATGTGTGCCATTACTGTACGTTTGCGCAGACGCCAAAAAAGATAAAACAGCCCTATCTGAGCGCTGAACAGGTGTTGGCGATTGCTCGCGCTGGTGCACAGGCCGGGTGCAACGAAGGGTTGTTTACTCTGGGTGATAAACCGGAATTGCGCTACCGCGCCGCCCGCGAAGCGCTGGCCGAAATGGGCTATGCGAGCACTCATCACTATCTGGTTGCGATGGCGCAGTTGGTGTTCGAGGAAACTGGGCTGTTACCGCATCTCAATCCGGGCGTGATGAACGAGGCGGAGTTGCTCGCCAATCGCGACGTTTCGGTTTCCCAGGGCATGATGCTGGAATCGGTGTCCGAGCGTCTGTGTCAAAAGGGCGGGCCGCATTATGGCTCGCCAGATAAGACGCCCGCAGTGCGACTGGCGACTCTGGAGGCTGCAGGTAAAGCACAGGTACCGTTTACCACCGGCATTTTGATTGGCATTGGCGAAACTCGCCTGGAAAGGGTGCAGTCATTACTGGCATTACGTGATGTGCACGACCGCTACGGACATATTCAGGAAATTATTATTCAGAATTTCCGTGCCAAGGCGGGCACCAAAATGGCGTCCAGTCCCGACGCGCCGCTCGACGAGTTGCTATGGACCATCGCTGTGGCGCGGATTATTTTTGGGCCGCACATGAACATTCAGACGCCGCCCAATTTAAATGCGGGTGTATTGGCCCGTCTGGTCGATGCAGGCATTAACGACTGGGGCGGTGTTTCGCCGGTGACCCCGGATTTTGTCAACCCGGAAAAGCCCTGGCCAGCGTTACATAATCTGGCCGAGCAGACGGCCGCCGCCGGTAAACTACTGGTGGAAAGACTGGCTGTATATCCCGGTTATGCCCGCGACAACCCGCGCTGGCAAACCCCGAAGATGGCAACGGCGGTATTGCAACGTATGGATGGGGATGGCTTTGCACGCTGCGACACCTGGTCGCCGGGCAGTGGTATGACGCCACCACCGCTGACCTGGCAAATCGGCTGGGCCAGCCCGCTGTTAGTGGTGAATCAGGATATTCGCAACATCCTGGCGCGGGCTCGGTCGGGGGAGCGGCTAAATGAAGCGGCGGTGGCGCGCCTGTTTACGACACGGGGCAATGATTACACTGCGGTGTGCGAAGCTGCGGATCAACTGCGTCGCGAGGTCAACGGCGACACGGTGGCCTATGTGGTCAACCGCAATATCAACTACACCAACCTGTGTATGCTGTCCTGTACCTTTTGCGCTTTTTCCAAGGGCAAAACCAGCGAGCATCTACGTGGTAAACCGTACCTGCTGGATACCGCAGAAATCGTAAGCCGCGCGCAAGAAGCCTGGGCGCGGGGAGCGACGGAAGTCTGTATGCAGGGTGGTATTCACCCGGATTACACCGGTGATACCTATCTTGAAATCTGCCGTAGCGTACGCGCTGCACTGCCGGACATGCATATTCACGCGTTCTCCCCGCTGGAAGTGTCCCAGGGCGCGGCCACGCTGGGACTGCCAGTCGCGGAATTTCTGGTGCGCCTGCGCGAAGCGGGTTTGAACAGCCTGCCTGGTACCGCAGCGGAAATTCTCGACGACGAGGCGCGCCAAATACTGTGTCCCGACAAACTCGATACCCAGCAATGGCTGGATGTGGTCGAGGCCGCCCATGGCGTAGGTATTCGCACCACGGCCACCATTATGTTTGGCCATATTGATCGCGCCGAACAGTGGGCCAGGCATTTGCTGCGGATTCGCGATTTACAGGAACGCAGTGGCGGTATTACCGAATTCGTGCCGCTACCGTTTGTGCATATGGAAGCGCCGTTGTACCGACGCGGCAGGGCGCGGCGCGGCCCCACCTATCGCGAAGCGGTGCTGATGCACGCGGTGTCCAGGTTGGTGCTGCATCCCGTCATTAATAACATTCAGGTGTCCTGGGTAAAAATGGGTGAGCAAGGCATCGCCGCTTGCTTCCAGGCGGGGGTTAACGATCTGGGTGGAACACTGATGAACGAAAGTATTTCCCGCGCGGCGGGGGCGGTGCACGGTCAGGAAATGACGCCCGCCACTATGGAAACGTTGATTCGCGCTGCCGGACGAATTCCTGCGCAACGCACTACATTTTATGGCGAGGTCAAACAAAAGCGCGGCCTGATTGCCAGTAACGCTGGGGCGTCACATCTGCCGAGCGGCGCTATTATTTAGCACATTTCACTAAAATTTAGGCGTGGCGAACTTGACCTGCCACCTTGACCTGCCACCCTGGAAATTAATCATTAAATGATTTTTCTGATTAACAGTTTGATCGTGGCCACCGTGGTGATGATTCACTACGAGTGCCTGCTGCGCCTGACTGTTCTTATGCCGAAAATGAAAGTAGTGCATCGCTATCGAATCGTGCTCGGCGTGTTCGGTGCCTTGATCGCCCATGTCATGGAAGTCTGGGTTTTTGCGCTGGGTTATTATTTTATGCATCGCGCCGCGGGGTGGGGTGGTCTGGCGGGAAATTTTAACGGCAGTCTTCTGGACTGCGGTTATTTTTCGTTTACCACGTTCACCACGCTGGGCTTCGGCGATATCACGCCCCACGGAGACCTGCGCTATTTAACGGGTATTGAATCACTTACCGGACTGGTGCTGATTACCTGGAGCGCATCCTTTCTATATCTGGAAATGCAACGTTACTGGAACGCAAAATAGTTCCTGCAGAACAATCAACACACGCCATCTTAAACATTGCTCGGGTCTTTCTGACGTCTTTCTGGGGCTTTAAGATGGCGCGGTGTCGGGCTATCCGCACCGCAATAGACACTATATCCGCACAGCAATAGACACTACATGGAGAGGGGTGTAAAACCTGCGGGAATGATACTAATATGCGCCATGCGATGCCCCGGGGGATGGAGAACTACCCGTCGTCACACCAATAATTAACCCATAATAAAGGGACATACCATGAATAATGAAACTACCAATACACCTGTATCTCAATCCAACGAAATGGTTCGCGGCTCACTGGCAGGCGCCGTTGCGGGTGATTACGATTTCACAATTGGCGGGGTAATCCAGGAAGCCTGGGCGCGCACCAGCGGTCTTAAGGGACCGTTCTGGGGCGGCGCTCTGCTGCTGTTCGTAGGGCTGGCCGCCGTTTCCTTTATGCTGGGTCTGGTGCTGGGTGGGGGTCACATGAGCGAGGGCGGCGCAATGCTGGTACCGATGCTCTCGCAACTACTGGTCATGATCGTGTTATACCCCTGTATGGCCGGTATTTTTATGATGGGTGTGCGACGTTCCGTGGGTCAGCCCATTTCCTTTCAGATGCTGTTCGGCTATTTCCCGTATCTCGTCCCCCTGGTGATTGCCGGTATTTTGATGACCATCCTGATGATGCTGGGTTTTGTGTTGCTAATTATTCCCGGTATTTATTTGGCGGTGGCCTATGGCTTTACTATCCCTCTGATCGTGGAAAAAAATCTGGGGGCCTGGGAAGCCATGGAAACTTCGCGCAAGGCGGTGACCCGGCACTGGTTCAAAATTTTCTTTTTGTATCTGGTGATGACATTGATTTTTATTATCAGCGCGATTCCGCTGGGTCTTGGCATTATCTGGACCTACCCAATGTTTGTCGCGATGATCGGCGTTATGTATCGCGAGATGTTTGGTGTAACGGCTGAGTAACAAGTAGTTTTGGTGTGGCTGCGAAGCTGCTTTTAGCTAGCTGCAAAAAGTAAAAAACCCGGTGATAACCGGGTTTAACTTTTACTCTAAAGAATGGCGCACCCGGAGAGATTCGAACTCCCGACCACCTGGTTCGTAGCCAGGTACTCTATCCAACTGAGCTACGGGTGCGTGAGGCCGCGTACTATAGGCAAGTGACCTGGGGGAGTCAAGTTCGGCGCCAGAAATGCCCTGTTTAACCGACCATGCGGGTCTGTCCAGCCCAGTACGGGGCGCGCAGTTCCCGGCGCAGTATTTTGCCCGAGGGGTTGCGCGGTAGTTCACCGATAAAGTCCACGGATTTTGGCACTTTGTAGCCTGCAATGCGCGTGTGGGCGTACGCGATAATCTGTGCTTCGCCGAGGGTTGCACCGGGCTTGAGCACCACCATGGCCTTGATCGCCTCGCCCCAGGTTGGGTGTGGCACGCCGATCACTGCCACATCGGCGATGTCGGGGTGGCTGTACAGGGCGTTTTCCACCTCTGCCGGAAACACGTTTTCGCCACCGGTAACGATCATGTCCTTGACCCGATCCTTGATATACATAAAACCTTCCTCGTCAAGGCAGGCGGCGTCGCCGGTGCGATACCAACCGTGGTCTTTAACCTCGTCGGTGGCGTCGGGTTTTTTCCAGTAACTCTTCAGAATCCAGTCGCACTGCAACAGAATTTCGCCCACTTCCCCGAGGGGCAGTTCGTTGTTATCGGTATCGACAATTTTCACCCTGGCGCCAATCACCGGCTTGCCGCAGGAGCGTAGTTTGTTGCGGCTAACGGTGTGATCCTCCGGGGCCAGCTTGGTGATTAATCCATAATTTTCGGTAGCGCCGTACAACTGCATAAAATTACAGGCGAATACATCGACGGCTTCCAGCAGCAGTGCTTCGGCAATGGGCGAGGCACCGTAGTACATAAGTTTCAGGTGACTGTAATCGCGTCCCCGCACGGATGGATCCTGCAACAGCATCTGAATCATGGCAGGGACAAACAGGGCATTGGTTACTTTTTCGTTAGTCAGAATATCCAGTACAGACCTGGTTTCGAAATCCACCAGCAGATGGAAGCGCGCCCCCCGCAGCAGCGGAAACACCGTGAAATTTATACCGCCGATATGGAATAAGGGCATAACGTTGATAAACACTGCGTGCTCGTCGATGTCGCAAATACCGTTGTCCACAAAGGCCTTAAAGGTGCTGGCGTAACCCCGGTTGGTGAGCTGCACGCCTTTTGGCAGACCAGTGGTGCCGCTGGTGTAAAGGTGTAACACATCGTCATCGGGATCGAGGGTTACCTGGGGTCGGGTCGCGGGCTGTTGATCCCGCCATTGATCGAAATCTGGCCAGCGCTCGTGGCCGCCGTCTACTGCAATAATATGACGCACGTGGGTGAAATTGGCCTCGATACTTTCTACGGTCCCGTAAAACTCCTTGCCGACGAACAGCACGGTATTTTCCGTGTAATTAACAATTTCCTGAATTTCCGGTGCGGCAAGGCGCCAGTTAATGCCCGCCGTAGCATAGCCGGTTGCGCAGGCACCAATAAAAACTTCAAAAAATTTGGGGGAATTCTTGCCGAGATAGCCGACTCGCTCCTGGCGCTCGGCACCCAGCGCAAGCAACCCATTGGCTACCTGCCAGCCTTTCGGCACCAGTTCCCCGTAGCTGATCTCCCGACCCTTAAATACGATAGCCACGTTGGTGGCTTTGGTTTGTTCTATCTCGGCAAAAC
>JBFJKD010000131.1:0-6406 GCA_041635095.1 Porticoccaceae bacterium | reverse complement strand
GGCACCGACATGGTGGCGCGCATATCCCGCACCGATGTTAAAGACGACTTTCTGGTGATTGAAAAAGTCGCGAACGGTGGCGTGTTACTTGGCTCGTCCAAGGGCGATATTTATACATATCAGAAGGGCAGCGTTAAAAAAGTTGCCAGTCTTTCCGAATACAGCGAACCGATTCTGGATATCGACAGCCACGCCAACCTGATTTGGGCGAGTGGTGGTCGCGGATTGTTGGCGACTTCCACCAGCGGCGGTCGCGATTGGACGGCGGTGGAGGTTGGCGCGGTGATTCAACCAGAGCTCAATTTGCCGTCGCGGGAACCGGGTGTCTGGTATCTGGGTGTATCCAACATCGATCCCGAGTCGGTAGTTTTCAACGCAAGGGTAAACGGTCGCCCCGCGGTTATTGACGAGGACTTTGAGTTGGACGTCGACGAAGGGCGATTGACGGTTTTTAACGAGCTGGATCCGGGCGCTGTCAGTATATCTTTCCAATTTCAGCCCGGCCCTCCCTATCGAGGCGGCGATGTGACCTGGAGCGCAGTGATCGCCGACGCAGGCATAGTGACGTTGGTGGGCGAATTTGGACTGATTTTGCAGAGTGAAGACCAGGGCAAACAGTGGATTCGCCGCGACGGCGTGATTACGCGCGAAGAGCCAGCGCAACCCTATTGGTTATGTGGTGCTTCCAGAAACGGAAGAATTATTCTTGGGGGTGCTGCAGGGAAAATACATTTGAGCGACGACAACGGGGTTACCTGGGAAACACTTCCGATAGACAGTCAGGAAGGAGTTTTTGGCGTGGATTTCATTGACGACAACACGCCGATTGTGGCCGGTGCCGTCGGCCTGCTCGGCATTTACCGGGATGGTGGCTGGGCGATGGCCGATCGCACGGCACTCGGATTGCGATCCTGGGGGAAAAATATATTGCATCTGCATGACGAAGAATGGATTGTGTTAGGTGGTAGATCCACTGCGCTGTTATTTATCGATAATAACTGGAAAAAATTGAATGTGGCTGTGGTGGTGGGAGATAAACCGTGAACAACGCAAATAACCACCACAAAATATCCGTGCGTCTGGCCAATCGAATGATTGACCATAAATTTATAACCATGCTGCTGATTTTGATCCCGTCACTTATTCTTGGCTATGCGCTGCCAAGGATAGAAGTGTATTCCCGTTTTGCGGACCTGCTTCCGCAGCAGCACGAATATATAAAAAACTATAACCGGATGAAGGAAACGTTTGGCGGTGCAAACGTTGTCACGATGTCGATTGAGGCAACAGAAGGCGATATTTTCACCACCAAAACATTGCAAAAAATTCGCATGCTTACCGAGGAAGTGGATGTTATTCAAGGTATCAACCACTACCAGGTAGCCAGTATCGCGCACCCCAAAATACGCCGAGTCAGAACCACCTCAAGTGGCCTGATCAAGTCCGAACCGGTACTCCCGAAGTTAATTCCAGAGGGTGAGCGAGAATTGAAGCGCCTGCGCGAGGAAGTATTCAGCAACGACATTGTGTACGGAACCTATGTTTCGACCGATGGCGCTGCGGCGCTGATATTGGCGGGCTTTGACGAAGAAAGATTGGATTACAGCAAGATTTTTACGCGCCTTACCGAGCTCAAGGAAGAGATCGAAGCGGATGGCGAAACGTTGTTGTATATAACCGGCGAGCCCATGCTGAAAGGCTGGATTTATTATCACTCCAGCGAGTTGAAGGAGATTTTTGCAGTAACGCTCGGCATTATAGTATTGCTGCTGTTGCTGCATTTCCGCTCTTTCGCGGGGGTGTTTATTCCGCTACTGGGGACCGGGATGTCCGCAGTGTGGGGGCTCGGGTTGGTGGGCTGGCTCGGCTACAACATCGACCCGTTAATCCTGGTCGTGCCGATACTTATTTCCGCGCGAACTGCAAGTCACTGCGTGCAAATCATGGAGCGTTATCAGGATGCGCTACGGGAAGGGGCGAGCAAGGATAGCGCAGTGAGAACCACCATGGGCGAGCTGATGGTGCCGGCGTCCATTGCCATTTTTACCGACGCGGCGGGCCTGATGGTGCTGGCGATATCTTCAGTGCCCATCATTGCCAAACTCGGTATATTTTGTGCCTTCTGGTCCATGAGCAACCTGTTCACGGTAGTGATATTAGTGCCCCTGTTGTTGCTGTTGTTGCCACAACCGGTTATCGATCAGTCCAAGCGCAATCATCTGCCATCCAGGCTAATGGGCAAGATGGCCAACTTTATCGTGTCGCCAATTTCCACTGTGCCGGTTCTGGGCACGGTTGCCTTGATATTGATCGGTGGCGTCTATTTTGCCAAGGATGCCGTGGTCGGGGAAAGCACTCCGGGTTCGCCGATTCTGTTTCAGGACTCCGAATATAATGTCGCGGCACAGCGCATTAACGAGAAATTTGCCGGCTCAAATCAGCTCAGCATTTATTTTGAGTCCGAGCAGGCGCACCGCATGAAAGATCCCGAAGTGCTGATGGTCATGCAGGAGTTCGCCAAACACATGGCCGCGCATGAAACCTTTGGCGGTACCCGGGAAATACCCGGATTGGTACGCTCGGTAAACAGGCTGTATCACTTTGACGATCCGCGCTGGTCGATTATTCCGCCGACCCAGCGGGATGTCGGCAATATTCTGTTTATGTATGAAGCCGGTGCGGCTGTGCCGGGGGTTATCCTGGAATACATGGACCTCGAAGGTAAAGTGGCCAACGTCGTGGTGTTTTTTAAGGACGCCACCGGCGCCACGGTAACAGCCGCCATCGCGCGGGCTACCGAGTTTCTCGCCGCCCATCCACTGGAAGGCGTTACCTATCAGTTTGCGGGTGGCATCATTGGCACCACCGCGGCCGGCAATCAGGAAGTGCAGCGCTCGGAGCTGTTACAAACTATCCTGATTATGGTAGTGGTTATGTTGGCGGTGTTTTTTACCTACCGCTCCGCAACCGCTGCGGCGCTGGTATTTGTCGTGTTGGCTATCGCCGTGCTGGTTAACCGGGCCTACATGGGGATGCGCGGCATTGGTCTGAATATCAATACCTTGCCGGTTACGGCGGTGGGGATTGGGGTCGGCGTGGATTATGCGATCTACGTAATGGACCGGGTGCGCGAAGAAGTCCGGGATAAATCGTTAACCGACGCGATTCGCGCCATGTTGACCACCACGGGGTCGGCGGTGCTGTTTACCGCGGTGACTGTGGTGGGCGGCATCGCCTACTGGATTCCGGGATCGGTGTTGCGCTTTAACAGCGAGATGGCCATGTTGTTATCTCTATTGATGATCAGCAATATGATTGGTGCAATTACATTGTTGCCGTGGCTCATTAAAGTATTTAAACCAAAATTTGTTATGCGCGAGCATAAAGAAGACGTTCAGCCTTGACAGATGGAAGTGGGGCGACTATCTAAAGGGGAGTGTTATTACATATGGATATGCACAAAACGAAGCTGAAAATGGGTAAGACGGTAAGAAACCCGGCTAGCGCAGGGTGGGGAATATGAATGTGGCAGTTCAATGGTAAAAACTCGGGGAGATAGCGATGAAAAACATAAAGAGATTAGCAGGGTTGGGGTGGTCTGTATGGCTGGGGGTGGCATGTCTATCCCTGCCGGTCGCGCGGGCCGAAGTGACTACGGATTTATTTGGCGGTGAACTGAAAACCACGGGTTTTCTGCGCAATGAAACTCGCTACAACATCGACAATTCGTATATATCGGCGAATATTATTCGCGCTCAGGTGGAGCTGGATTTAACCTTTGAAGATACGGGCATTTTTGACAAGCTGTCGTTTGTCAGTGTGATTCGGCCCGAGTTTGATGTGGGGTACTGGGAGAGCGGATTGACCGATCACCGCGTCGGTCGGGGTGCCACCAATCCAAACTACCTGGGGGTGCCATTTAGCGGGGCGAACGATCCTATCGGCTACAACGGCTTTGGTGCTGGTTTGCTCACTGGGGGCTTATCTAAAAATGTCAGCAATGGGGTTTGGGATGCGCAACAACTGACCGAATTCGAGGTGATCGGCGGCGGTACGATGTTCCCGCTGTTGGTGCCCACCGGCGGCCAGAATATGGATTGTAAGAACTGCAATAACGTCGATAACAGCCAGCGCAGTATCGCCTGGGGCAATACCGACTCTGGCGGGGGACTGTACCCGTTCAGGGAGCTCTATGTGGACGCCATTATCGACGACTGGTGGCTGCGGATCGGCAAACAGCAGATCGTGTGGGGCAAGACAGATTTTTTCCGTATGCAGGACATTATTAACCCGGTGGATTTCGGCTACCACTTTTTCTTCGATTCATTTGAAGATATCCGTATTCCCCAGTGGATTGCACGGGGCCAGTACAAATTTGGTAATCTCGGCTTTATCAGCGATGCGGCGCTGGAACTGATCTGGAATTTCGACCGCTTCCAGGGCGTTGGGCTGGGGAATCCGTCCCAGTCCTGGGCCCATCCGTTTGGGCAGATGATCGGCACCTTCGCCTCATTTAACACCTACTTCTCGCCGGAGCCCTGTGTATCGGTTGCTAACGCGACGGGGCCGGGTCAGACATGCGTGGCTGGGGATGGCCGTTTGCCGTCCGGGTTTGGCATCCCTGTGGGGCTGAGCGAGGAGCGTATTCCGGAGCACAAATTTGAAAACACTGAGTTCGGCGCCCGCTTTGAATTTCTGGTGGGCAGTGTACGTGCCGCGTTAACCTACCATTACGGCTGGGCGGATACGCCGCTGTTTGGCTTTACCAGCGTCAACGTGATCGCTGCGGGGGCTGGTTTCGGGGTTGATCCAGGATTGGTGAATGATGAACTCGTTGCCGATCTCACCCTCCCGTTCACAATTCCTGTTGCAGTGATGGATCCCGAACAGGCTATTATGGCCGCTGCCGCCAATGGCGATGCGGGCGCGATCGACGCACTGGCTCAGGATAATGCTCGCCTGTTCTACCAACAGGGCACGACGTTTGGTGGTCAGGTGAATATGTTTTACGAGCAGGTGCATACGCCGGGGCTGTCCATCGATTATTTCGAGCCGGTGTCCGGCATCGTGTTCCGCATAGAGTCGTCCTACACCATTGACGAGCCGGTGCAAAATACCCGCAAAGCCAACTGGCTGGACGAAAGCGATGTGGTGCGATTCTCCCTGGGTATGGATCGGCCGACATTTATTCCGTTCCTGAATGCCAATCGCACCTTCTTCCTGTCCGCCCAGATTTTCGATACCTACTATCTGGATCACGAACAGGGCGTAGGTGATGGCTACGTAGTGGGCGAACACAACTTTATCTACACCCTGTTCGCACAGACCCAGTACATGCGTGACCAGTTGATTCCCAACGGCTTTCTGGTGTGGGAGGAGGAGTCGGATTCCTGGGTGTCCGGGATTACCACCGAATACCTGTTTAACAATCACTGGTCCATTAAGGGTGGTGCCTACTTTATCTGGGGCGGGGATCGCGTAAAACACGACGTCGGTCCGTTTACTTCCTTTACCCTGGATGGCAATTACGCACAGGACACGGTGTTTGGTTATGCGCGGCAGGGCATCGGCGCGCTACGCGACACCGATGAGGTGTTTGTGAGCGTTCGCTACCAGTTCTGAGCATAACAACGATTTTGGGATTCATACTGATTCAGAGGCCAGGAACATGAAAAGTCAATTTAGGTTTATTTGCAAAATAGTTTATGCCAGCCTGTTAACAGCCTGCTGTGGGCAGGTGCTGGCGCAAACGCCCGCAGATTTTATGGCCTGGTTTGAGGCCAACCAAAAGGCCGAAGTGACGTTCAAGGAGGGCGACACCATCGGTTTTGAGGATATCGAAAAAATCCGGGCATTTGTGCCGCCCGGCTACCACGACGACATGTTCTTCCAGGGTATGGAGGTAAAAATACGGGGTGCGTCGGATCTGACGCCAGCCAAAATGTTTACTGACGCCACCGAGGCCTATAAGGGGCAGGCGACGCTGGACGACAACGGTGTGATCAGCAACTACAAAGCCGGCCGGCCCTTTGACCCGGCTTCATTTGTGCCGGGGGATAGAATGTCCGGTTACAAGGCCGCGTGGAACTTTAACTATCGGTGGCAAAATCATGGTCTGGATATTGGCAATGTGCTCTGGGTTTGGGTGCGCAAGGGGGGCAGCCATGAAGACCACGAAATTATGAAAAGTGAATACGCCAGTATGTTTCAGGGCGGCGGGAAATTTGAACGTGTCCTCCAGGGGCCCTATCAGCGGGTCTATCTGAGTCATCGCGCTGATCAGGTCGCTACAGATTTCAAAGAGCCGGATCGCTGGGCGCAGGATACCGAGTTTCGGGAATTGACCGCGTTTACCAGTCCGTTCGACATCGGCGGCACGGCGTTTATTATCTGGCGCCACGATAAG
>JBFJKD010000130.1:0-6441 GCA_041635095.1 Porticoccaceae bacterium | reverse complement strand
TACAGTTAAACTTGCAGAGCTACGTGCAGCGGTGGGTGAAGATGGTGATATTTGTGGGTGCCTTTATTCATTCTCAGTCATGTATGAAAAACGCCAGAACAAGAATGCCGAATGCAGCAATTTGAAGACATTCGTCCGTATCGGGACGACGAAGTGCCTGCGGTACTGGATCGTTTAATTACCGACCCGGAATTAATCGATACGCTGTTGACGATCAACTCGCCGCGACTCGGGCGCTGGTTTGCCTGGGTACTGCGGCCGGTAGTACAACATCAATTGCGTAAAAAGCTTTCCGGAATCCGCGACGTCAAGGGTCTACAGGATTTGATTGGCGTGCATTTGCGGCGCTTGCTGACCACCGTTTCGAGTGGTTTTACCGTGAGTGGCGTCGAGCGGCTCGATGCCAATCGGGCCTATTTATTTCTATGTAACCACAGAGATATCGCCATGGATCCTGGCATGGTCAATCTGGCCCTCCACGAACGCGGTATGGAAACGGCACGGATTGCCATTGGCGACAACCTGCTCACAAAACCATTCACCTCCGACTTAATGCGGTTGAACAAAAGTTTTATCGTGAAACGCTCCGTCACCGGCCGACGCGAAAAACTGGAAGCGCTTAAAAATCTTTCCGCTTACATTCGTTATTCGATTCTTAACGAGCACAGTTCGGTATGGCTTGCACAACGGGAAGGTCGAGCTAAAAATGGCATCGACCGCACCGAAACCGCGATGATAAAAATGCTTGCCCTGAGCCGCAGTGAGGAACAAAGTTTCGCCGAGGCAATCGCCGCGCTGACGGTGATTCCCGTAGCGATTTCCTACGAATTTGATCCGTGCGACGGGGACAAAGCGCGGGAACTGTATGCGCGGGAAATGTTGGGCTCTTACCAAAAAGCAGAACACGAAGATATTGATAGCATTTTTAAGGGCATCACGGGCGCGAAGGGGGCCATCCATGTGGCATTTGGCGACCCCTTAAGCGCAGAACTTGAGGACGCACAGGCCGTGGTTGATGCCGTTGATCGACAAATCATACAAAATTATCAACTGCACGCCACCAACTTCATTGCCTACGCGGCGTTGGGTGGTGACGATCCGCGGGTGCAGGAGTGGCGGGTCGCCATCGCGGCGAATAAACTGGCGGATACGCGCGAGACGTTTGCCGCCCGCCTGGCAGGTTTGCCGACAGAACATCGAAAAATTTTGCTCACGATGTACGCCAATCCGGTGTTGCGACGTCTTGAGCTGTGTGGTTAGGCGGTGCTGTCCGAGCAAGTAAAAGCTGTTATTCAACAGGGCTACCGCAAGTTTTTGGAGCATCGCGAATTACGCTCGCGGCTCGGCCAGCGGCAAATGATTGGGCTGCTCGCGACATTTTTCGGAAAACTTATTGCGGCCGATCAGGGTGATACCAGTAAAGCAACGCCCCATATTTGCGCCGTGGAAGCGGGCACCGGCACCGGTAAGACGGTCGCCTACCTGTTGGCGCTACTACCTGTTGCGCGGGAGACCAAAAAAACCGTTGTGATTGCCACCGCCACGGTCGCTCTGCAGACCCAATTACTGGCCAAGGATATTCCCGAATTAATTGCCGCCACCGGTTGGAACTACCGGTTCGCGCTGGCCAAGGGTCGCGGTCGCTACCTGTGCCCGCTGCGTCTCGAACAGGCATTGGATACGGTGCACAGCGTCGACGGGGGCCAGTTCCTGTTTCCGGACGAAATTCCGTTCAGGGCCGATCACGGCAACGTGGCGCTGGTGCAGGCGATGGACCTGGCGCTGCGCGACGGGCAATGGCAAGGCGATCGGGATGAGTGGCCCCAGGCGGTGCCTGATGATACCTGGCGTGCCGTCACGATAGACCGTAAACAGTGCTCCGGGCACCGCTGCCGTCTGGTGCGGGAATGTTGTTATTTTCGCGCGCGGGATCTGGTTGAAGATGCCGACTGCATCATTGCCAATCACGACCTGGTGATGGCGGATCTGGCCCTTGGCGGTGGTGTAATTTTGCCTGCACCGGAGGATACAATTTATGTATTTGACGAAGCTCATCGTCTCGGCACGACGGCACTTGGTCATTTCGCACGCCAGTGCCAGTTACGCGCTACCGCGACATGGTTAGGGAAGTCGGCCGGGCAGATTGCCGCATTGCTGCCCAAACTCGAGAACGTGCCGCAGATCAGTCGAGCCAGTGCAACAGTGATTACCATCGGGAGCGAAGTAGAGGCATTGCTGCAACTGCACATTCCGGTGTTCGAGCACTATTTACAGAATGTGCCGAGCGCGCGCTACCGTTATCCGGGTGGCGTTGTCGAGAGCGCCAGTCGCGTGGTATGTGGGCAGCTGGCCGAAGGGTTTTCGCGTTTTTACGGGGGCCTGGACAAACTGCATCGCGAGCTGGAAACGAGTCTCGACGATCCGCATTCACCGGTGCCGCGCTCCGACCTTGAACAATATTTTCAGACGGTGGGGCTGTGGCTGCGACGCGCCGAATCGGCTGCTCTGCTGTGGCGCGATATGGGGGCGGTGGATGGCGATGACGAGCCGCCGTTGGCGCGCTGGGTTGCTCGGGACGAAGGGAGCGATGATATCCGCGTGTCCGCATCGCCGATTACAGCGCAGTCCCTGTTGCGGGAGCAGCTGTGGGAGCGCTGCTACGGCGCGGTGCTGACATCCGCCACGTTGCGTTCACTGGGTAGTTTCGAGCGCCTGCGCCGGGATTGCGGGGTGCCGGAAAACTCACTGTGCGAGACTGTTGCCGGTGCTTTCGATTACGCACAGGCCGCGGTACTGGCGGTGCCTGGTGGCGGAGTTGAGGCCTCGGACGTGGCAAGTCATACGGCTGCGGTGGTGGCGGCATTGCCACAGTTGTGTGACACGGGATTGGGTACCCTGGTGCTATTTGCATCCCGCCGTCAGTTGCAGGACGTTGCAGAACGACTGGAGCCAGCTTTGCGAGCACGTTTGTTGATCCAGGGAGAATTGACTGTCGCCGAAATCGTATTGCGCCATCGCCAACGGATCGACGCGGGTGACCCCAGTGTGATTTTTGGACTGGCGAGTTTTGCCGAGGGCATGGATTTACCGGGTGCATATTGCGAACATGTCATTATCGCGAAGTTGCCGTTTGCCGTGCCGGATGATCCGTTGCAAGAGGCGCTGGCGGAGTGGGTGGAGTCCCGTGGTGGCAATGCGTTTCGCGAGGTGACTTTGCCCGACGCGTCGCTGAAACTGGTGCAGGCCTGTGGTCGCCTGTTGCGCACCGAACAGGATCGCGGTCGCGTGACGATTCTTGACAAACGGCTGCTGAGCAAGGGGTATGGCCGACAGCTGTTGGCCGACTTGCCGCCGTTTCGTCGCGAATTTGGCTAACGGCATTATCCCGTTACTGGATAACCAACTTCGGGCGCGATGTCAGCTTTGTATATTGTCCGGTCTGGAACCGTTACCACCGTGGCGCTGAGTGATCAGCATCTGACGTGCAGTTATGGCGCGGTACACGCCCTCCACATCCAGATTAGCCTCCGCCAACTGCGCCTGATGTTTGTTATGTTCCTGGAATCGATCGGGCAGCCCGAGGTGCATCAGTTGCACTAACATGCCGGAAGCGGCCAGGTATTCGCCGACCCCGGCACCCGCTCCGCCCGCCACCACGTTTTCTTCCAGGGTTACCAGGAGGCTATGGTCTGCGGCCAGCTGTTGAATCAGCTCCGTGTCCAGGGGCTTGACGAAGCGCATATCGGCGACCGTAGCATGGAGTTTTTCAGCGACGGTCATGGCCACCGGGAGTAACGTGCCGAAATTGAGGATTGCGACGTTGCTACCGCGACGTTTCACTACTCCTTTGCCAACTGGCAGTGCTGTCAGGGTTTGCTGTATTACTGCGCCGGGTCCTGAGCCGCGCGGGTAACGTACGGCCGCGGGACCACTATAGAGATACCCGGTGTACAGTAGTTGTCGCGTTTCATTTTCGTCGGACGGCGCCATCACCAGCATGTTGGGAATACAGCGCAGGTAACTAAGGTCAAAGCTGCCAGCGTGAGTAGGACCGTCCTCGCCGACCAGTCCGGCGCGATCAATGGCAAACAAAACATCCAGATTTTGCAGCGCCACGTCGTGAATTAACTGGTCGTAGGCGCGCTGTAAAAAGGTGGAATAGATCGCCACCACCGGTTTTTTCCCCTCGCAGGCGAGGCCAGCGGCGAGGGTCACGGCGTGCTGTTCGGCAATGGCGACATCGTGAAATTGCTCGGCAAAGCGCTGTGAAAATTCCACCATGCCCGAACCTTCAGACATCGCAGGGGTAATGCCCACCAGCTGCGGGTCAAGTTTAGCCATATCGCACAGCCAGGATCCGAACACCTGCTGGTACTTTATGCCGGGATTAGCGTTGGATTGGGTTGCAGCGCGGCTTTCGCTCGGTTCCGTTACTGGCTCCAGTTTGTTGAGCGCGTGATAGCCCACCGGGTCCTCTTCGGCCGGGGCAAAACCTTTACCTTTGACGGTTACGATATGTAGCAGTACCGGGCCGGTTATTTTTTTGAGATTTTCGAGGGTTTGGATCAGCAGCGGTAAATTGTGGCCGTCGATGGGGCCGATGTAGGTGAACCCCAGTTCCTCAAAAATAATGCCCGGCGCCACCAGCGCTTTCATCAGTTCTTCGGTTTTACGCACCAGTGTCGAGGTCGATGGAAACGCCTTCAACAGCCTTTTTGCGGCCTCGCGAAACCCATTGTAAAACTTGCTCGACCAGAGTTTGGAGAAGTAGGTGGCCAGTCCACCGACGTTACGGGAAATGGACATCGTGTTGTCGTTGAGAATGACCAGCATGTCGGCGTCGACGTGGGTGATATGGTTCAGGGCTTCAAACGCCTGCCCCGCCGTCATGGCGCCGTCGCCGATGACCGCCACGGTGCGTCGCTGATCACCCTCCATACGCGCGGCGATGGCCATACCCAGAGCGGCACTCATGGAGGTGCTGGAGTGGCCGACGCCAAATGTGTCGTAGGGGTTCTCCCCGCGTTTTGGAAAACCGGATAATCCTCCTGCCTGCCGAATACCGGGCAGATCATTGCGACGACCGGTGAGAATTTTATGGGGATACGCCTGGTGCCCCACGTCCCACACGAGGCGATCCGTCGGCGTGTTAAACACATGATGCAATGCAATGGTCAGCTCGACAACGCCCAGTCCAGCACCAAAGTGCCCGCCGCTATAGCCGACGCTGTAGAGCAAATAAGCGCGCAGCTCATCGGCCAGTTGCAGCAGATTTTTCGAATCCAGTACGCGCAGTTGTGCGGGAGTATCGATGGTGTCGAGGAGCGGCGTTACTGGCCGCGATCGAGGTATGTCGGTGAATTTCGCAATCATGGATCGGATAGTTTTGCTACGAGGTCGCAATGGTACACCAAATAGTATGCGTGGGCGTCAGTGATCCCGGTCGACAACATAGCTGACCAGTTGCCGTAATGGGTCGGCGCGACCGTCCAACGCGGTCAACGCGGCGAGACTTTCCGCGTGCAGTTGCTGTAATTTCTGCCTGGCCCCCACGATGCCGAGCAGGGCGCCGTAAGTGGGTTTGTTGAGGCGCTGGTCAGCCCCCTGTGGTTTGCCAATAACCGCAGTGGCGCTTTCAATGTCGAGAATGTCATCCTTGATCTGAAAGGCCAGGCCGAGTGCGTCAGCGTAAACACGCAATGCTACCAACACGGAAGGCTCGCAGTGGGTGGTCATCGCTCCCATCTTCACACTGGCGGCAATCATGTCACCAGTTTTGCGGCGGTGCATATGTTCCAGCTGTTGCAGCGTCAGTTCAGTATTGGCGGCGGCGATATCAATGGCCTGCCCGTCGACCATGCCGCGCGCACCGGCAGCCTGTGCCAGCGTTTTGACCAGCGCCAGGGCGACATCTGCGGACACATCCGTCATGGCTGTTAACTGTTCAAATGCCAGGGTTTGCAGGGCGTCCCCCGCAAGAATCGCGGTCGCCTCTCCAAACGCAATATGGCAAGCGGGCTTACCACGGCGCAGGTTGTCGTCGTCCATGGCGGGCAAATCGTCGTGAATCAGGGAATAGGCGTGTATCAACTCAACCGCACAGGCAGCGCAGTCCGTGTCGGAGGTGACCTCTCCCGCTACCTGCGCGGCCGCATAGCAGAGGATGGGCCTGATGCGTTTACCTGCCCCCAGCACGGCATAGCTCATCGCTTCAGAAAGTTGCCCGGAGCTTTGTTGCGGATTTGGCAGACAGCCTTTCAGTGCCACCTCTACGCGTTGACGGCAGGCGTCCATGAATCGCGCTGCGCTGTCGGTTACCGGGTTCACTCAGGCTCATCGTCGGCAAGCGGCGTTTCCAGTTAATCGCCGTCCAGGTTGCGTGTCACCAGCGTGACCGTGTCGCTGCCGGTGGCGGTACCATCGACATCGACGACCAGGCTG
>JBFJKD010000129.1:0-6488 GCA_041635095.1 Porticoccaceae bacterium | reverse complement strand
GTGCGCCATTCCACCGGTTCGATGTAGGTGGCATCGGCCATGGCCGGGTCAGTCATAATGGTGGCCGGATTGGAGTTCACCAAAATGACCCGATAGCCCTCTTCCCACAGTGCCTTGCAGGCCTGCGCCCCGGAATAATCGAATTCGCACGCCTGCCCGATGACAATGGGGCCGGCGCCAATAATCAGAATACTGTGCAAATCGGTACGTTTCGGCATAAGTCTCTAGCGTGCCTTCTGGTGCTGCGTCATCAGTGCTATAAAATGATCGAACAGGGGTGCTGCGTCGTGTGGACCAGGACTCGCTTCCGGATGCCCCTGAAAACTGAAGGCCGGCTGATCAGTGCGGTGAACGCCCTGCAAGGAACCATCAAACAGCGACCGGTGCGTGGCGACGAGGTGGGTGGGCAACGTCGTCTCATCCACCGCAAAACCATGGTTCTGACTGGTAATCGCCACGGTTTTGTCGTCCAGGTTTTGCACCGGGTGATTCGCGCCGTGGTGACCGAATTTCATTTTCACGGTTTTGGCCCCCGACGCCAACGCCAGTAACTGATGACCAAGGCAAATACCAAATGTCGGAATACCCGCGGCAACAATGTCGGCAATTGCGGCAATCGCGTAATCGCAAGGCTCCGGATCCCCCGGACCATTAGATAAAAACACGCCGTCGGGTTGCCTGGCCAGTACATCGGCGGCGGGTGTCGTGGCGGGCACCACGGTCAGTTCACAGGCGCGATCCACCAGCAGACGTAAAATATTGCGCTTAACGCCAAAATCATAGGCTACAACCCGGTAACGGGACCCGTTGCCTGCGGGCGCGAACCCCTTAACCAGAGACCAGCTACCCTCATTCCAGGCATAGGGCTTATCAGTGCTCACCTCCCTGGCCAGGTCCATCCCCTTGAGACCGGCAAACGCGCCCGCCGCCGCTACGGCCTCGTCGACGTCCACCTCACCCGCCATTAAACAGCCACTCTGAGCGCCCTTTTCGCGCAAAATTCGCGTCAGCTTGCGTGTGTCAATATCGGCTATAGCGACGATACTGCGTTCTGTGAGATAGGCGTCCAGCGACCCCTGGCTACGAAAATTACTGACGGCGAGGGGCAAATCCCGGATCACCAATCCAGCGGCCCAGATTTTAGTGGACTCTTCGTCCTGTTGATTCACGCCCACGTTGCCAATATGGGGGCAGGTGAGGGTCACGATCTGGCGTGCGTAGGAGGGGTCGGTGAGGATTTCCTGATAGCCTGTGAGGGCAGTGTTAAACACCACCTCACCACTGGAGATACCTTCCGCGCCGATGGACGAACCTCGGAAAACGGTGCCATCTGCAAGGGCAAGAATCGCTGGCCGATGGGTGTTCAATACTCACTCCTCTGGGGGAAATAACTATCCGGAAGCGCTGGTTTAACTGCACCGGACGGGGAGCGACAGGGGCTTTTTCAGGCCGCAAAAAAAACGAGATGAAATAGTTACTTTCACCTCGTTTGATTGATTTTATGCCATTTTCCCTCGCGGATACAGGTTCTCCGTGCGGCGGAAACCTGAGGCGGAATTGTAGGGGAATTGCTCAGGGCTGTCCAGCGACGAACCGACACAACGCAAGTCGCATCAGACTAGCCCGCCAAATTTTTCGGCGCCAATCCCCCCCTTGGAAGCGACGATCAAACCTGGCGCAAACCCAGCACATCCTGCATATCGTAATGACCGGGAGGTTGTGCTGCCAGCCACACCGCGGCGCGCACCGCCCCACGGGCAAACGACATGCGGCTCGACGCTTTGTGACTGATCTCGACCCGCTCGCCGTCGGCAGCGAAGGTGACCGTGTGATCGCCAACAATGTCGCCACCGCGCGCCGTGGCAAAGCCGATGGTTTCCCGAGCACGCGCGCCAGTCTGACCCTCGCGACCGTAAACGGCCACCTGGTGCAAATCTCGACCGAGGGCAGTAGCCAGTACATCGCCCATGGCCAATGCGGTACCAGACGGCGCGTCGACCTTGTGGCGGTGATGGGCCTCATAAATTTCTATATCCACATCATCGCCCAATACCCGCGCCGCCATATCCAGCAGCTTGAAACACAGATTCACACCCGTGCTGAAATTCGACGCCATACATAGCCCCGTACTCGCCGCCGTCAACACCCGAGTTTTCTGTTGCGGGTCAAAGCCGGTGGTGCCCACCACAATTTTTTTGCCGTGGGCAACACAAAACTCTGCGTGCGCACTGGTCGCGGCAGGTATGGTGAAATCAATCAACACATCGAATTGATCTGCGACGTCCTGTAAATCCGCCACCAGCCCGACACCGTTGCGACCGATACCGGCTAGCTCCCCGGCATCCGCGCCCAACAGCGAGCTGTCCGGCCGCTCTATGGCGGCGGTCAAGCGGGCGCCCGGGTGCTGGGCAATCGCCTCAATCAGGGTTTTGCCCATGCGACCACCCGCGCCCGTCACAGCGATTCGAGTCATGAAATTATCCGCTTATTCGAAGTTTGCAGTAGCTTAATCAAAGCTATCGGGATAAGCAAAGCCGCCAATGCTGAACGCCGTTGGGATTATAGCGTGAAGCCGTCAAAAAACTTTTTTACGCCTTCGAACCAGCGGGTTTCGCGCGGAGAATGTTTGCCACCCTCGAGACTCTTACTAAATTTCCTGAGCAAGCTTTGTTGTTCGTTACTGAGATTCACGGGGGTTTCAACGATGACGCGACACAGTAGGTCTCCAGGACCGCCGCCACGCACCGGCGCAACACCCTTGCCGCGCAATCTAAACAGCTTTCCGGTTTGCGTTTCGGCGGGGATTTTTAGTTTGACGCGCCCGTCGAGTGTCGGCACTTCCAACTCGCCACCCAATGCAGCATCGATAAATGAGATCGGGACTTCACAGTAAAGGTTTTTGCCCTCGCGATGAAATAGCGCGTGCTCGCGCACCACCATCTGCACATACAGGTCGCCGACGGGGCCACCATCCGGACCCGCCTCGCCTTCGCCGGACAGGCGAATACGATCCCCGGTATCGACGCCCGGCGGCACTTTTACCGAGAGGGTTTTATGTTCTTCGATACGTCCGCTACCGTAACATTTAGCACACGGGTCGCTGATTACCTTACCGCGGCCACGGCACTTCGGGCAGGCCTGCTGCACAGAGAAAAATCCCTGCGACATGCGTACCTGGCCCGCGCCGTGGCAGGTTGTACAGGTTTCCGGAGAGGTGCCCTTGCGCGCACCGCTACCCGCACACTGTTCACAGTGCACCCGCGCGGGCACGCGAATCTTAATTTTAGCGCCTTTGACAGCCTGCTCAAGGTCGAGCTCCAAATCGTAACGCAGATCCGCACCACGGGCCGGGCCAGCTCGCCCTGAACGGCCACCGCCTCCGAATATGTCGCCAAACACGTCGCCAAAAATATCGCTAAAGCCAGCCCCACCTCCGCCGCCGACGTTGACGCCCGCGTGGCCGAACTGGTCGTAGTTCTGGCGCTTGTCGCGATCCGACAGAACTTCGTACGCTTCACTGGCCTCTTTAAATTTGTTTTCCGCATCCGGGTCGTCGGGATTGCGATCCGGATGGTGTTTCATGGCAATGCGGCGATAGGCTTTTTTCAAAGCCTGTTCATCCACATCACGCTCTACGCCGAGTATCTGGTAATAATCCCGCTTTGACATGCTCTACTCTACTGTGTGTATGGGCTCTTGTGTCTTATGTTTGCGGCCGTTTGCACATTTAGCAAACTTTATTCAGCGCAAAACGCAGGCGCGGCGGCCTGCGTTTTGCGGTTTTTTAGCACCAGCACCCGACACCAAAAAGGTGCAGGGCCACGCCGGCTTTTAACCTCAGGAAGATTTGCCGTCGCCGTCATTTACCTCTTCAAATTCTGCATCAACCGCATCGTCACCCGCGCCATCCTGGGCGGCGTCACTGGCCTGCCCCTCTGCCTGTTGTGCTTGCTCGGCATACAGTTTTTGCGCCAATCCTGCAGACAGTTCGGAGAGTTTGGTGGCAGCACTTTCGATTGCCGCCTGATCATCGCCCTTCACTGCTTCTTCAACCGCTTTGGTCGCAGCCTCAATCTGTTCCTTCTCTTCCACCGTTGCCTTTTCTCCGGCTTCGGCCAGAGTTTTACGCGCCGCGTGAGCCAACCCGTCGGCACTGTTACGCGCCTGCACCAGACCTTCAAACTTGCGGTCACTTTCGGCGTTGGCCTCCGCGTCCTTGATCATTTTTTCCACTTCTTCGTCCGACAGACCGGAGGACGCCTTAATAATAATGGACTGCTCTTTGCCGGTTGCTTTGTCCTTGGCGGACACATTCAAAATGCCGTTGGCATCGATATCAAAAGTCACCTCGATCTGTGGCAGACCGCGCGGGGAGGGAGGAATATCCGCGAGATCGAAACGCCCCAGCGATTTGTTGCCCACGGCCTGCTTGCGTTCGCCCTGCACAACGTGGATTGTTACCGCCGTCTGGTTGTCGTCGGCCGTGGAGAAAATTTGCGACTTCTTGGTCGGAATAGTGGTATTTTTCTCAATTAACGGCGTAGCCACGCCGCCCATGGTCTCGATCCCCAGGGTCAGAGGGGTGACGTCGAGCAACAATACATCGGTAACATCCCCCGACAACACGGCACCCTGAATGGCAGCGCCGACGGCCACCGCTTCATCCGGGTTGACGTCCTTGCGCGGCTCCTTGCCAAAAAAGTCGCTGACCTTTTTCTGCACCAGCGGCATACGCGTCTGACCGCCCACCAATATGATCTGATCGATATCGCCCGTCGACTTACCGGCATCTTTCAACGCCAATTTAACGGGCTCCAGAGAGCGGTTTACCAACTCCTCCACCAGGGATTCCAGCTTGGCCTGGCTCAACTTGACCACCAGATGTTTGGGGCCAGTGGCATCGGCGGTGATATAGGGCAAGTTCACTTCGGTTTGCTGGCTGGATGACAGGGCAATCTTGGCGTTTTCCGCAGCTTCTTTCAGGCGCTGCATGGCCAATGGATCGCCTTTCAGATTGATGCCGTTGGTTTTTTTGAATTCATCCGCCAGATAGTCGATCAAGCGCATGTCAAAATCCTCGCCCCCGAGGAAGGTGTCGCCGTTGGTGGACAGTACCTCAAACTGAGTTTCGCCATCGACATCGGCGATTTCGATAATCGAAATATCGAATGTACCGCCGCCCAGATCGTAGACTGCAACCACATGGTCGCCCTTGCCTTTGTCCATACCGTAGGCCAACGCGGCCGCAGTCGGCTCGTTGATAATACGTTTCACGTCCAGACCCGCGATACGCCCAGCATCCTTGGTGGCCTGGCGCTGGGAATCATTGAAATAGGCGGGCACCGTGATGACTGCTTCGGTGACCTTTTCACCCAGGTAATCCTCGGCGGTTTTCTTCCTTTTTTTGAGTACTTCCGCCGAAATTTGCGGCGGCGCGCGGCGTTAACCCTGTGCTTCCACCCTGGCATCGCCATTTTCGGCCTTGACGATTTTGTAGGGCACCATCTGAATATCTTTTTGCACCACATCGTCTTCGAAGCGACGACCGATGAGTCGTTTTACGGCAAACAAGGTATTGTTAGGATTGGTCACGGACTGGCGCTTGGCCGACTGGCCCACCAGAATTTCACCTTCCTCGGTGTACGCGACAATAGACGGGGTGGTACGGGTTCCTTCCGAGTTCTCTATGACCTTGGGCTTGTCGCCCTCCATCACGGCCACACAGGAGTTGGTCGTACCCAAATCAATGCCGATAATCTTGCCCATGCTCGTCTTCTCCAACTACCATTGGTTAAATCAGTTACTTGCACCTAGATATTGCGCCACAAGGGCATTTTTCAACCCTCGCCACCATTATTTTTGTGGCTTTTCACTCTTGGCAACTACCACCATCGCCGGACGCACCAGGCGACCATTGAGCGTATAGCCCTTCTGATATACCTCCAGAATCGTGTTTGGCGCCACGCTGGCGTTGGGCACCATGCTCATCGCCTGGTGGAACTCCGGGTTAAACGGCTGCCCACGTGGATCGAGCTGTTCCACCTGCTGACGCTCCAGCACATCGAGAAAACTCTTCAGCGTCAGCTCCACCCCTTCTGTAACTGGTGGTGCGATAGCATCGTCGCTTGCCAAAATAACTACCGAGCGCTCCAGGTTATCAACCACGGGGAGCAACTCACCAATGAATCGTTCCAGACCAAATTTATGAGCGCTTTCCACATCCCGCTCCACACGACGACGCAAATTTTGCATTTCTGCCTGGGTGCGCAACACCTGATCTCTGGCGTCATCCAGCGCCTCGGTAAGACGCGTTAACTCGTCCACTTCCTGCTCAGGCACCACGCCTGCAGCATCGCCCGGCTGCGCAGCACCGCCACCCTCAGCCATAGCAGGAGACGAATCCTCGTCCACTTGTGGTGCATCAAGGTCCGCAGACGTGTCATTGTGTGAGCGTTGTTTTCGGTCAGACATGCAAAGTATTCCCAATG
>JBFJKD010000128.1:0-6489 GCA_041635095.1 Porticoccaceae bacterium | reverse complement strand
GGCGTGTCGCACCACGCCGCAGTCGGATCTGGACGTACGGGTGTTAGGTAAAATACAACGGGCGGTGATGCGCGCGCTCGACTGAGCGACGTGTGATCGCCATCACGACAAGAGACAGGGTATAGGAGAGCATCATTATGGTAATGACAGGTGTGTTGCGTCCCGGGCACGTACAGCTACGGGTACTGGATCTGGATGAAGCGGTGACCCACTACCGGGACTACATGGGACTGATCGAGACCCATCGCGATAGTCAGGGCCGGGTGTACCTGAAAGGCTGGGACGAGCAGGACTGGTTCTCGGTGGTGCTGCGCGAGGCCGACGAGGCGGGTATGGATCATATGGCGTTCAAGGTACTGGACGAAGAGACCCTGTGGCGGTTACAGGGGGACCTGAAGAAATTTGGCTGTCAGCTCGAGCGTATTGCCGCGGGGGAGCTGGACCACTGCGGGGAGCGAGTGCGCTTTACCGCCCCCACCGGTCACCTGTTCGAGCTGTACGCCAATAAAGACCATTACGGCAACGGTATCGCCACCACCAACCCGGCCCCCTGGCCGGAGGGCCTCAAGGGCATGCAGGCGGTGCGCTTTGACCACTGCCTGGTGTATGGGGAAGACCTGGACGGCTCGGTCAAACTGTTTACCGAGGTGCTGGGCTTTCAGCTGACCGAACAGATTATGGATGGCGACCTGCAACTGGCGGCGTTTATGACCTGCTCCACCAAGGCCCACGATGTGGCGTTTATCCGCCAGGCAGGCAAGGGCAAGTTGCACCACGCCTCGTTTTTGCTCAAGACCTGGGAAAACGTGCTGCGCGCGGCGGACATCATCTCCATGAAAGACATCGCCATCGACATCGGTCCGACCCGGCACGGGTTGACCCGGGGGCAGACCATTTACTTTTTTGACCCGTCGGGCAATCGCAACGAAGTGTTCTGCGACGACAGCTACGTGTACCCGGACACACCGGTACTGACGTGGACGGCGGACCGCACGGGGCAGGCCATTTTTTACCATTCGCGGGAGCTCAACGACCGCTTTATGGGCGTCACCACCGGGGCCTGAGGGGGGTGAACAGTTATGAGTAGTGTATCCGTAACCCGTAAAACCATTTCCTGCGCCGCAGCAATGACGGCGGCGCAGGCCGCCGTGCGCAAGGCCGAACAAATGGGCATTCGCATCAATGTATCGGTGTGTGATTCCGCCGGGCTGGAGATGGCTTTTTTACGCATGGACCGGGCGTTTATTCACTCTATCGAAATTGCCCGTGACAAGGCGTTTACATCGGCGGGGTTTGGTATGCCCAGCGGGCATTGGAAGACCATTTTCGAAGATAATCCGGGGCTTGAGGCTGGTATTGTGCGCCGCGAGGGGGTGGTTACCTTCGGTGGAGGTCTGCCAATCCTCGAACAGGAAGATCTGATTGGCGGTATCGGCGTTTCCGGCGGCAGTGAAGCCGAGGACACCGAGTGCGCGCAGGCAGGTCTGGCCGAGTTGGGGTTAACGTAGGCAGTGAGGGGTGGCAGCAATCAGGTTGTCGCGTCCGGCAGTGAAATCAGAATGTGTCGTCAGACTATACTCAGGTTAAGCCCGCAATTCGTATCGTCAAATTGATCAGTTTTGGAAGTAAGGATTAAATATGTCGGAATTTAAAATTTCCCTTGCCGGTCAGGAGTCGGAGTTTGCGTGTCGCGCAGGGGATACCCTGCTGCGCGCGGCTCTGCGCAGTGGCGTAGGGTTACCCTATGAATGTAACTCCGGCGGCTGTGGTAGTTGCAAATTCGAATTGCTCGAGGGTGAAGTGGCGAATATTTGGGAGAGCGCTCCAGGGCTTTCTCCGCGGGATATTCAAAAAGGTCGCAAACTGAGCTGTCAGAGCATTCCGACCACGGACTGCACCATCAAAGTTCGCCCGGATGCCAAAGCGATCACGCAATTTCGGCCCTGGCGCATGAGCGCAACGCTCAGCGAAAGAGTGATGTTGACTGCTGATATGTGTGAATTTCGGTTTAAAACCGAGCGTCCCGCACAGTTCCTGCCGGGCCAGTTTGCACTGATCGACTTCCCCGGCGTACAGGGTTCGCGGGGTTATTCCATGTGTAACCTGCCGAATGATCAGGGCGAGTGGCATTTCGTGATCAAGAAAATGCCCAACGGCAAAGCCAGCGGCCTGTTATTTGAGCAGATAAAAGTCGGCGATACGCTGGAGATAGACGGTCCTTATGGCCTGTCCTATCTGTGCCCCGACGTCCCGCGAGATATCGTGTGCGTCGGTGGTGGATCCGGGTTGTCCCCGGTATTGTCCATTGTGCGCGCCGCTGCTCGGGATCCGCGCATGGCGGAGCGCAAGATTTATTTGTTTTACGGCGGGCGTGGCCCCCAGGATATTTGCACCACCCGCTTGATCGGCGATGATCCGTTGCTACGCGACCGCGTGATCAATTACAACGCGGTGTCCGATCCGGAATTGGCCAAGGATTCGGACTGGGATGGCGCGGTGTGTTTTGTGCATCAGTTGGTGGAACAAACCCTCGGTGACCGCCTCAAGGACTACGAGTATTATTTCTGTGGGCCGCCACCGATGACCGATGCGCTAAGCAAAACCCTGATTATGGAAAACGGTGTACCGTTCGACCAGATTCACTACGATCGGTTTTATTGAATGGCGGAAAATAGTTGCGCGGCCTGCGGCTAGTAAACCGGCGGGATAAACTGCATCGCAACGAGGGTGGTAAGCGGGTGATTTCAGGTACTTTAACGACAATGTAAGGTGATTATGAGCGAACTGATGGAGTTATGCAGCACGAGCGAAGTTGAAGAAGAAAAGCCCCTCGCGGTTAACCCGGAGGGCTTTCCGCCACTGGCCGTATACGCTCTTGACGGCGCCTATTACGTGACAGGAAATATCTGCACGCACGGTATGGCCATGATGACGGATGGCTATCAGGAGGGGGAGGAAATCGAGTGCCCTTTTCATGGCGGCGCTTTTAACATCAAGACCGGCGAGGCGATATCTTTTCCGTGTACTGTGCCGCTGAAGAGTTATCCGGTGACCGTGCAGGGCGACAAAATCTGTATTCCCAGAGCGTCGGGCGAGAGCTGATTGATGCTGAATGTCGAGAAGTTATCTGCGCTTGAATTGCAGTATCACGTCGAGAAATTGCAAGCCGGTTATGTGGAATGTATTGACGACAACAGGCTGGAGGAGTGGCCGGATTATTTTGTCGATGATGCGGTCTATAAAGTTATCCCGCGCGAGAATGCCGATCGCAATCTCCCGGTCGCCGCCATTTTTTGTGATAGCAAAGGGATGCTGGTGGATCGCATTGTGTCCCTGCGCAAGGCAAATATTTATGCCGCGCATTTTTATCGTCACATTATCAGTAATGTGAATGTCAAAGCGGTCGACCGGGGCGTTGTGTCCGTGCAAAGCAATTATGTGGTGTTGCAAACGCGCACCGATGGGACCACAGAAATTTATAACGCCGGCAAGTACCTCGACAAGATCGTAGCCACCGAGGGCGGTTTGAAATTTAAGGAAAAACTGGCAATTTTCGATACCTATCAAATTCAGAGTTTGATGGTCACCCCGATTTAAAGTCGGCGGGAGGTTACAAATGAATACGATATTTGCGAGTGACAGGACGGCTGTGACCTGGCCCGAAGATCAAAGCGTGTGCCGCGTGCCCTACGGAGTGTTTACCGACCGGGCAGTGTACGACCTGGAACAGGAGCGCATTTTCCGCGGAGAAAATTGGAGTTTTGTGGGGCTCGAAGCAGAAGTAGCCAACGCCGGGGATTTCAAGTCAACCTACATTGGCGAGACCCCGGTTATATTGATGCGCGACGAAGAGGGCGGCCTGAACGTCGTCGTCAACAGTTGCGCGCACCGCGGTGCTCTGGTGTGTCGCGAGCAGCGCGGCAATGTTGCCAACCTGGAGTGCGTCTATCACCAGTGGGCCTACAACCTTAAGGGTGATCTGCTGGGGGTGCCATTCCGTCGCGGTCTGGCGGGCAACGGCGGTATGCCGAAATCGTTCGATATGAAAGAGCACGGCCTGCACAAGTTGCGGGTGGATGCGGTGGGCGGGTTGGTGTTTGCCACATTCTCCGAGCGCACCGCCCCGTTGCTGGACTATCTCGGACCGATGGCTATAGATGCCATCAACCGTATCTGCAATCGTCCGATTACCGTGCTTGGGGACCAGCGGCAATATGTGCGCGGCAACTGGAAACTGTACGCTGAAAACACCCGCGATCCTTACCATGCCAGTCTGTTACACCTGTTTCACACCACGTTTGGTCTGTACCGGTCGTCGCAAACCGGCGTCTGCCATATGGACGCTGCCCGGCGCCATTCGCTGTTAACGGCTAGTCAGGGCACCGATGACGGCAAAACCGGCGACTACAAAGATACGCGCACCTTTAACGCCGACTTTAAACTTCAGGACCCGTCTGTGCTGGCGGGACGCAAGGAGTTTGCGGACGGTGTAACTCTGGTTATTTTGGCGGTGTTCCCCAATTTGGTGTTGCAGCAAATTGCCAACACCCTGGCGGTGCGCCAGATTGTTACCAAAGGGCCCGGTGCCTTTGAGCTGGTGTGGACCCAGTTCGGCTACGCCGACGACGATGCGCAAATGCAGGGCATCCGGCTCAAGCAGGGCAACTTAATTGGCCCCGCCGGGCTGATCTCTATGGAGGATGGCGAAGCAGTGGAGATTGTCCATAACGGCGTGATCCGCGAGCAGGACAGGGCCTCCTATATCGGTATGGGCGGCGGCAAGGCCGAAGATGCCGACCACCTGGTTACCGAGGGATCCATTGCGGGATTTTGGGAGTATTATCGCCAGACCATGACTGTTTAGATTGGCATCGGGCCGCTATTAACTGCACTGAGAAAAGCTGTTGATTGCGACCAGACAGGGGATAACAAAATAATTTAAGATGCGGGAGTAGAGCCAGTATGGCGGCAAAAACGATTGATTTTTATTTTGATTTTCTCAGCCCCTTTAGCTATCTTGCTAACACGCAATTGCCGAAGCTCACAAAGCGATATGGCTACGCCGTTGCCTATCACCCCATCGATATTCCCCAGGCAAAAATTGCGGCCGGGAACTATGGCCCATCGAACCGAGAAATTCCTGCAAAAATAAAAGTGCTATTGGCCGATCTCGAGCGCTGGGCAAAAAAATACAATGTCCCCTTTGCTTTCCCGAAGATTTTGCAAGTCGAGCCCTGGAATGTAGGTACCCTGTACGCCACGGAGCGCGGCGACGTGGATCAATATGTGGAGCGCGCCTACGCGGTGATCTGGGGACAGGGTGTCGATCCAACCGATACCGCTGAACTCAGAAAAGTCGCTGATAGCCTGGGCTGGGACACGGACGAGTTTATGACCTACGTGGAATCGGCGTCGGCCCGCTCTGCCTACCGCAAGGGTTGCGTTGAGGCCCACCGGCGCGGCGTGTTTGGAGCACCCATCATGATGATCGGTGATCAGGCGTGGTGGGGTAACGACCGGCTGATGTTCCTGGAAGATTATTTGCAAGAGCACCCGGCTGGCTAAAGGGGTTCAGTCGGAGCGTATTGGGCGTCCGAGGCTGGCAAACAGGCTCACAAAAGTAAGCGGTGAAAGGAAGGGGATCGAATATGGCAACTGTCGACAAGTACGAAGCGCTAATCCAGACCGATCGCATTCACGGTTCGTTGTACACCGATGAAAAAATATTTGATGAAGAAATGGAGACCATCTTCTACCGCTCCTGGGTATTTGTCGGCCACGCCAGCGAATTGCCGAACGTCGGTGATTACCTGACCCGGGATATTGGTCGGCGCTCAGTCATTATGGTGCGAGATCAGGGTGGTGGCATCAGCGTGATGGCCAACCGCTGCCAGCACCGCGGCAACATGTTGTGCAATCAAAGTCGCGGTAATGCGCGTAATTTTGCCTGTCCCTACCACGGCTGGATTTACGATTTACAGGACAATTTGCTGGATGTTCCCTACCGACAGGGGT
Organism: Porticoccaceae bacterium; assembly: GCA_041635095.1. Lineage (GTDB taxonomy): Bacteria > Pseudomonadota > Gammaproteobacteria > Pseudomonadales > Porticoccaceae > JBFJKD01. Next base: position 474 of record JBFJKD010000128.1, on the reverse strand, counting down.
TCAAAAAGGACTTTGCCAATATGGGTCTGGAGACCTTAAGAACTGAAATCTATCGCGGTTTTGTTTTTTCCACCTTTAACCCCGAAGCGATGGCATTTGCCGATTATCTGGGGCGCGGATTTGAGCTGATCGATCGCGCCTGCGATTTGTCCCCCGAGGGCGAAATTGTGCTTGAGGGCGGCTGGATGCGGCATCACTTTGATTCCAACTGGAAAATGATGCCGGAAAACGATACCGATGGTTATCACGTCAGCTTTACCCATCGCTCCATGATGCAGAGTCTCGAGTCCCAGTACGATGAGTTTGCCGGTGACGAGGTAAAGATGCCCGGTGAGGTACGCGACTGGGGCAACGGGCACACGGAAATTGACTTTACCAGCGGTTACAAGCGTCCGCTCGACTGGCTCGGTACCACGGCGGAAAAAGTCCCCGAGTATGTGCGCAGTCTCGAACAGGCTTATGGCGAAGCGGTGT